>CALEYM010000402.1 GCA_937926185.1 uncultured Bacteroidota bacterium
TGCGTGTTTAAAATTTTAAATTTAAAATATTTAGCCGTGACCCTGGGAAAGGAGAATTCCTGGTAAGGTTTCTGTGGAAACAATATATTTTGCGTCTTGAATTTTCCGAGCGATTCAAATTGCCCGGTCGGCGAATCGTTTCCGGCGAAGAGCTCAAATTCGGCAATATTGAAACCGCTTGTGCCGGTAATCAGGATGGAGAACTTATCGAAGGAGGCCTGACGATTGTCATTAAACGCGACGATCAGTTCATTGCCTATGGGAGCCCAATTCCGCTCCGATCCATCTATCAATTTTTCCATTTCGTCGCCTGAACCGGCCGCGAATATTCTGCCGTTCTCCGGCGCTAACAAATTGATGCGTTTGCCCTTCAGCTGCGCGTACGATTTGCCCGTCTGAATATTTGGGTCGATCTTTTTAGCCTCATCCATATTTTCCCGCGCCTTTTCGGCATTGCCCAGCTGCTCGTAAGCGTAGGCAAGGTTTTGCCGCACGGTGGCTAAGGGCGCCTGTTCGGCCACTTTTTCAAAGTATTGCACCGCCGAGGCATAGTCTTTGTTTTTCATGGCGGCCATGCCCTCGTTGAGCCATTTTTCCACATCGGCCTTATTTTTCTCCAGCCGTTCGGCCACGCGGGTGTCCAGGTCGCCGCGCAGTTTCATCTCTTTGTGAATTTCCTGCAAGGAGATATAGGCAGCCGACTGCCCGTCGCGCAGCAGGTCGAAAGCGAAATAGCCGCCCGCCAGCAAGATCAGCAAACCCAGCGTCAGGCCGAAAAACTGCCCGCGCGCCAGGCCGGCAATCGTTTTTTTGGTGATCGTGTTGCCCGAGCCGATCACCACGTCGCGGCTGCCCTGCACCCGGATGTTGCTGCCGGCCAGGTCGGTCACATTGCCCCCTTTTAGCACGGCCGCTACCTGCTCGTTCAGGAACTGCTTTTGCAACCCCTCCAGCACGGCTTTCGGCGCCGAGGCCCCGCTTTCAATCTCGTCGAGCAGGCTCAGCGTCCCGGCGGTAATACGGTTGCGCACGCGTTCGGCCTCGTCGTAGGCGATGAGGCCGCGCTGGGCTTGTTGCTCGTTGTTGGCCCAGGAGGCTTGCAGCAGTTGAGCCGCCTGCCGCCACGCGGGATTTTGGGTTTCAGCCCAGGCGGCGAGTTGGGCGAGGGCCCCGGCGGTACGGGCGGAGGCGAGGAGGGAGCGGAGGGTGCGCAGATCAGTCATTTTTATAAGGTTTGAACAATTATATCTTTTGCGATGAACAACCGAAGTATATCTAATTCGCTATCGAATAACTACGAACCGGGCCGCCGGAATACCGCGGTCATGGGTATGTATAAAATACAACCCGTCCGGCAGCGCGGAGGTGTCGAGGGTGAAGCCGGCTGCATTGTCTGCGGTATCGGCTTCTTTTACCATGACCACTCTGCCGGCGTTATCCGTAATGTAAATCCGCAGATTGGAGGCGACCGTACCGGCAATGGCCACCTGTACCCCGGCGCCGGCCGGATTCGGGTACACTGTTACGGTCGCAACGGGGCCTGCCGGCAAAGCGGCGGAAGTAACGGCGCACAACCCGGGATCGGGTATATTATCCAGCAGCGCCTGGTATTTGGGCGCCGTAACCATATAAGGCGGCTGCACGTCGATGTCGTTCAGTACGCCCCAGGAACCGAAAACGCTTTCCTGCGGGTAGGCCAGGCTAAAGTTCATGGCCAGCCGGCAGCCCCATGCGCGGATAGAGTCGAATACCTGGTTGTACATGTCGTACATAGCCGTGGAGTATTGTGCATCCCATAAAGCCTGCTGATAGGGATATGGAATACCGAATGAGTTTCCCACGAAATGCTGACCGCCTTCGTAGGTAATCACTTCTTTACCGAACAGTTTTACCTGATTGTAATCCTGCCGCAGTGCCGGCAGAATGCCTTGCCAGCTATGTTGCGCATTAGCCATGACATCCTGCACGGTGGAGCCGGCGCCGAGTACCGGAACGCCCGTATTGCCGTGCTCCAGGCCGAAATAATGCGTCGGCGCGGCATAATCCCATTCTTCGGGGTGCAGTTGCGACAGGATTTGTTCGTTGAGGTAATTGTACGTGGCCTGCATGCCCAGCACACGTTTCACCCGGCCGCGCGCCGAACCGAAAACGTCGTGCCAGGTACGGAAAACATTTTTAGCCTTTTCGGAATATGCCCTGCCGTAGTTCAGGTGTGTGGGTCGGGTATTTTCGTTGTGATGGGCCTGCGGAAAAATCCAGTTCCACACTTCGTTGCTGTATTCAAGGTAAATAGTCAGGGCGGGGTCCAACTGATCCCGGAAAAGAGTGGCCATTTGGATGACATAGTCCTCGTCGGCGGTATGGGGCACACAGATCCAGGCGTCTTTTTTTGTCTGGTTGGCCAATTGGATCATGATTTCGTAAGGCACTCCCCCGGAAGTGGCATACGTAAACCAGGACGTTTTGCCGCGATCCTGCCAGGCGTCGGCGGGGTCCCAGTTGGTAGCGCCCCAGTCCATGAACCGCAGCGCGGTAAAAGGCGCTATTTTTTCCAAAAAACCCGGGTAAAAGGGATCGTTCAGCAGGTCGGCCGACTCGTCGGTCAGGCGCAGGAGGCGAATGTTGCGCACGCGGTTGCCGGCATCAGAAGAAAGAATACTCAGGCCGTAATTGGCCTGGTTGGTGTTGATGCTGAATTGCAGGCGGCCGGGCGTGTTGCCGCTCACTGTGGCCGGCCCGTCGATTTGTATGGCGCCGTTGCCGTCGTACAGGACGACGTATTGCTGACCGGTTTGCAGGTTGGTACCCGTGGGACTTTCCGATGAGATCACGTAGCGCACCAGGGTATTGTCGCCCGCCGAGGTACTTTGCGGAACGTGTGTCGGGTAGCCTTCGGCGTCGAACGTTATTTCGTCCGCGACCTCCGACGACCAGCAGAAACAGTCGGGCGTATAGGCGAGCGGGTCGGCACGGACGTGTTTGAACAGGTTACGCATGGGCCTTTCCACCCCCCAGTCGGCAAAACCCGACATGTTGGTGCCGATCTCCATATCGCAAATATGCGCTTGCCAGCCGGCACAGCTGGTACTGTCGACGGCGATGTGCAACCGGAAAGTATCCCGGCACAAGCCTTCCGTTCCGCTGAAAGTATAAATGCCGGGCGCCAGCTGGTGAAATTCATTTCCGTTGGTAGCCGGCATGGGCGTCCCGGCGCCGTCGTGCAGGGTCATGGCTGCCGGCGCGTTATTCACCCGGATAGCGCCGTCGTCGGTGTGGCAGCCGGCCATACGCAAAACGGTAAATGAAGTCTGGCAAGGGATATTTCCATTTTGATCCAACGCGGTAATGGTTTGATAAACCGTGTGTTGCAGGCCCAAAACATCCGTCACGGTAAGGGAAGCGGTCATGCTTCCCGGAACCGATTGGTAGCTGTGCGACACTTGCTGGCCGGTCGCTTCCGGCGAGCCGTCGCCGAAATCCCACGTATACGTCAGGGGTTCTCCTTCCGGATCGGTAGAACCGCCCGCGTCGAAATGAACCGTCAGGGGCATCTGACCCGTCACTGCCGGACCGGCCGCGATATGCGCCAGGGGCGGCAGGTTGACTAAGACGCTGTTGTCCGGGGCGACGCAGGCGTAGCGCGCAGCCAGCCGCAATTCATCCGCGGCGCCACTGCCGGCATTGTTGCCCAAGTACATGGCTATACTGCGGATGACATTGGCCGTGCCGGTGTTTTGGCTCAGTGTGGGCAGGACGGGTTCGTTGTCGCCGAGCGTTGCCGGGTCGAGAAAAAGCGCGACGCCAGTATTGCCGGGGTTAAAAATCAGGCGCAGCACGGCAAAAACCGGAACGCCCGGCGTCAGCGCGACGCCGGTGGGGAAATAGTCGTCGTTCAAACGCAGCGTCCAGCGGCGCTGGCCCGACACATCGGAGTCGGCGCCGAAATACCCCACCGCGATGTGTTGGGCGGCGCAGCCGACACACCAGGGCACATTCCCGTCGTTGTGCAGGTCCGCGAACACCTGTTCGTCGTTGTTTTCGTCTTTGCGCAACAGCAGGCTTACCCAAAGCGTATCGCCCGCCGCGCGGGTGCCGATGCCGTCTTCCTGGGGGGCTACATAATCCGCAAAGGGCCCGTCGGCGGCCGCCTGCAAACGCCGGCCCGCCGTCAGAAAAGCGCGCCCGCCCGAGGCGTAACGGCCGGCCGTTCGCAGCGCGCCGAAGGCCAGTGAGCCGGGGCCGACATTCACCTGGTAGCCCGGAACGGCTTTATCCGCGTTTTGAACCGTCCAGACGGCGCGCCAGCCCGTGCCGCCGTCACCGCCGTCGAGCGGCGCGGCGGCCTGGTAGTCAAATGCTTCGTAGGCAAGGTAGAGGCAGGTTTGGGCGGGCAGGTGGAGACAGGAAAGGAGGAGAAAGGCGAAAAATATGCGCTGTTTCATATTGGTCAATTTATTGGTTGATGCCCTGCAAAAATCCCGGTTAATGTTAGAAAGTACAATCCCACGATCATGGGAGGCGATAAACGGGTCATTACCATGATTATGTGACGGTACTTTTTAGGTATCCGGACAGAACGGACGTATTTTTGGATTCTTATTCGGTTAAACCCATGAAAGAAACGAAAACGCCCGCATCGTCCCTTACCCAAGTCCCGGTGAAAAACACCGGCGGCGTCACGCTCGCCCCGCCCGTCATCCAGGCCAAACTCCTCGTCGGCCACCCCGCCGACCCGCTCGAACACGAGGCCGACCGGGCCGCCGAGCGCGTGGTCAGCCTGTGGCAGGGCGGCGGTTTTGCCGCCCCTGCCGGCGAAACGCCCCCGCCGCCCGCCGCCCCGCTCATTCAGCGCCGGGCCGCCGCGCCCGCGGCCGGCGCCGTTCAGGCTTCCGCCGAAGTGTCGGGGCAAATCCAGTCGGCCCACGGCGGCGGACAACCGCTCCCATCTGCTTTACAACCCTCCCTCGAAGCCGCCTTCGGAATGGATTTCTCCGGCGTGCGCCTGCACACCGACCACCGCGCCGACGCGCTGAACCGCGAGCTGCAAGCCCGGGCATTTACGACGGGACAGGATATTTTTTTCCGGCAAGGGGAGTATAGGCCGGGCACGGCGGAAGGGGTGCGGTTGTTGGGGCATGAGTTGGGGCATGTGGGGCAGCAGGGAGGAGGGGGGATGATAAGGAGGCAAGTAGCCGACGTAAGCGCTACAGAAGTTGCACCTTTCATACTTTCTGGTTCAGAAGCTCAAGATTTTGTTCGTTTGCATCAATTGAGTTTGATATTCAATCCTACCTTGCCATCACGACCTGGTGCAGGTTACAGTATTGAGCATCCTTACAGGGCATTGCGGGGTCAAACACTCCAGGTAAATTTTCGTTCACGTGAGACTGAGGGGCCAGAAATGCAATTTGAGCTGCCAATGTGGCGCATTCAAAGACCTGATGGCACATTTAGTGACCGTTCGAATCCCGGTAGGCAATACACTCTCCAACTTGATCAGTCTGGTATTTATAGGATTATGGCAACCCTGCGAATTCGTGAAGGTGGTAATTATATTATTTTGACTCGTTTTGTGCAAGCTGAAAGTCCGCAATCATTGGCAAATAACGCTTTAGACCGTTTTGTATTCCCTGAGCTTAGTCAATACCAAGGACAATATGAAAGTCGCAGGGAACAACTCCGAATTTCAAGAGCCTTTCAAAGAAGGTTAATTGATCAAAATGGAAGAAGTAAAATTCGAGGGCCTGTTCATAATCCTATTAACTATCGAAGCGGGATGCAAAGAGCTGAATCTGGTCTTGGGCCTTTTCACTTGGACCCATCATGGGCAGACAGACCAAATGCAATATTTAGATGGTTTTATAATTCCTACGGGGCATCTCCACAATCATCAGGTGGGGAGCGATTTATGTTTCATGGAAACCCACTCCGCGGTATCAGATGTCCGGAAGTTGGAAGAGAAGGAATAAATTTTCAAATCTCAGGGCCAGGTCTATTTTCAGTTTTTTGTCAACAAGTGGAGAGAACAGTAGGAGGAGGAACGGAGACGGTGATTGAAGAACATGAATATCATCAGTTTGTTGTTACTCCAGGAGAAGAGCAAGAGGCAAGGCGAAGTACGGATGAGATGCTTTCAAGATTTCAGGGTCCCAGAATTGGGCCGGGAGTAAGTATAACCCTACGAGCGGTTCATGTAAATTTGGTGAGCGCTCAAATTAATCCTTTAAACATGTATCTACGCCATGGCCCTAGTAACACAGTAGAGCTTTTTGATCTCACTCCCGGAGTACCAAGAACAAATTATACGGGAGGTAATTTGCCTGAAGCAATAAGAGCATTTGCCCAGGGGAATAGTTATCCTCAAGGGTTGATAAGGATACGAATTCCAGAAAACAATCAGCACTTTCCTCCAGGACCTGTATATCCTGATATTCAAACAACTGGCACAACTGCCGCGGCTGAGATAGCTGGCAATTTGGGATATATGTCTTTAGGCACTATGGTTACAGGTTTGGTAGCAATGATCATTCCAGGTGGCCAAGGGGTAGGCGCTTTAATATTAGGGTCATCTGCTATGCTTGGATCTTTGTCAGGAGCGATGCAACTACATGATGACCTGTCCAGAGATAGGGTAAGTAGTACTGCAGTTTTTTTAGACATATTGGGCATTGCCGGCTCTCTGCTTAGCTTGACAAGTCCAATAGTAACCGGACAGGCAAGGCGATTAGCCAGTTTGATAGATTTAACTGTGACAGGAGCCGAAGCAATTATGCTTGCACCTCAATTGCTTGAGGAAATCCAACGTGTTAATCAGAGTGCATTAAGCCCTGAGGAAAAGCGTAGACAGTTAAGTGTAATTTTAGCGAATGGTATTGTTTCGGGGACAATGTATTATCATAGCGCCAGGTCTTCTGTTGCCGATTTGCGCATACCTTCTGGGCGGCAAAGAAGTGGCGATACCGGAAGAACTGATGAGAGCGCCTCCTCGCCGGATGGCACATCGGGTTCATCTCTTCCTTTAAGTGGGCAAGTAGAAGAAAGTGCAACAACTTCCTCGCCCCGGGTGCGCACTGTAATTAGACCAGGAGCCTCGAGGCGTAGGGTTCATCGCACATTGAGGCGTACACTTAGGGATCGTTTACGCAGTAGGTTTCCTCGCCCAGAAAGGTTAGATATCGAAGGATTAATTGCTAATGTCCGAAATAGAAGCGATATTAATTTAGATGAGTTGAGAACCCTTATTTCAACAGCCTATGATGCCGTAACAAATATAGATAGGTTATCAGAGGTATATAGTGAAATAGTTGAAGAAGCTTGGCGACGTCAAATCAGGAGTGTGTCAAGCGCAGACAGAATGGCAACGCGCAATATTCTAATTAGGAGTGAAAATATTGAACATGCCTTCGGAAGGGCCATGAGGAGAAGTGGATTAAGAGGGGAAAATTTAGAAATACTGCAAGTAACCGCTAGTCCTCCCCCATCAAGTAACTCTAATAGATTATTTGTGCAGACTGTAATAGCCCAAGGTAGGTTATTTATTGAC
>CALEYM010000403.1 GCA_937926185.1 uncultured Bacteroidota bacterium
GTTTGACCGCACCTTTTGCCTCCTTTTGGGCTAAAATAATAGTTTTTGTTTGATGCCTAACGGTGATTCATGTTTGTGCATCTGCTTTGATCGCCGCCTCCAAATTTTGTTTTTCCAACCATTTTACTAATTTCGGCGCCGTATTCTCACACCGCGGACGCCTATGCATTCAAGACTTTTACGCTGCTTAGTCTTGTCCTGTTCCCTTTGTTGCCCGCTGGCCGGGCTTTGGGGGCAACATCCAAATGCCAACACGGCTGCTGCCGAAATCTGCGACAACGGCGCCGACGACGACAACGACGGCTACGTCGATTGTTACGACGCCGATTGCCAGTGTTTCAACGGCACGGATTGTTCCGTTACCGAACTGCCCTCCGATTTCCGGGCGCGCCTGGCCTGGCAATCGGCGCAGAACGGGCCTTCCGTGACGGCTGTGCCCGCGGTGGCCAACATGAATCCCTGGCAGGACAGCATGCCGGAGATCATCGTGGCGGCCGCGGCGCCCAACGGTTCCAGCTTAGCCAACCGCATCCTGTTTTTTCGCGGCGACGGCTCCAACCTGGCCAATCCGCTGGTACTGACCGTGCCGGGCGGATTCGATCCCTATCCCGTTCCCGGCCCTACCATCGGCGACGTAAACGCCGACGGCCGGCCCGAACTCATCATGTCGTGCAACGACCGGCGCATCCGCGTTTTCCGGAATTACACCGAAACGCCGGGCGCGCCCATGAGCCTCTGGATCACTTCTTCCGGACAGCTGGATTACACCGATCAGAAACCTTACCTGGCCGATTTCAACGGCGACGGCATTGCCGAGATTTACGCCGGCAGCGATATTTTTCAGTTCGATTTTTCCAATCCGGCGAGCCCGCAGTTGAACAAAGTGATCAACGGGCCGGGTTATATCGGCCAGGCCATGTACAGCGTTTACCAGGAAGGTTCCTGCAGCCCCACTGCCGCCGACCTGCTGTCGGTGGCCGATTGCAACGGCGACCCGGATTGCGCGGGCCTTGAACTCGTGGCCGGCCCGGCGATCTATTCCATCGACCTCGACCCCAACGACGGCGACGGCTACCAGATCAAAATAAAACGCGACCTCAACCAACTGGCGCCCGGAAACGCTTTTGGCGACGGCTATACCGCCGTGGCGGATATTGACCTGGACGGCGTCCTGGACGTGGTGGTCAGCGCCCGGCGCAACAATGCGCAAACAGGCGTGTACGTATGGAACAAAAACGGCCTGCTGCGCTTTTTTGCCTACCCCGGCGGCAACGCCCGCAGCGGCAGCCTGGCCTGCATCGCCAACCTGTACGACGACCGCACCCGCGGTTTTGCGCAGGATTTTCCGGAAATTCTCGTGTGCAATGCCTATAACCTGAACTGCTTCAACCTGCAGGCCGCGCAGGCCACCCCGGCCACGCCGTACTGGTGGAGCCTGCCTACCGAAGACTATTCCGGATTCACCGGCTCCTCCGTGTACGATTTTAACGGCGACGGCATTTTCGAGGTCGTGTACCGCGATGAGGACCATTTTCGCATCCTGTACGGCGGCCCCGCGCCTTTCCCGGCAGGCGTTGATGCCGAACGCAACTGGTTCAAAATTCCCTGCGGCTCGCTCACCGCCGACGAGTATCCCATCGTGGCGGACGTGGACAACGACGGCGAAACCGAGATCGCCGTCACCGGTTATCCCTTTTCCGGATACAATTCGCCGATTTCCGATTACCGGGGCCGCCTGCGGGTGTTCGAATCGGACGCCGAACCCTGGGTGCCCTGCCGCAACGTGTGGAATCAGTACAATTATTTCGTAGTCAATGTAAACGACGACCTGAGCATCCCGGCACAGCAGCAAGGGCATCACCTCGAACTGCCCGCCCCGGGCACGGGCAACAGGCCCCTGAACCGCTATCTGTCGCAAAGACCCCTGCTCGACGAAAACTTCCAACCTTTCCTGCCCGTGCCCGACGCCCTGGCCTCGGTGGAAGAACTGGTTTGCGCCGACAGTATCTTATATGCCCTGGTCAAAATATGCAACAACGGCAGCCACCGGCTGAAAAAAGGCACGGCAGTAACCTTTTATAGCGCCGATCCAACCGCCTCGGCGGCGCCAGTGCTGGGCAATGCGCAGCTTACCGACGCGGAAGTGGGCATTGGCGAATGTCATGCTTTCCTGTTCAGTGTTCCCTTTCATTCGGGTACGCTGTATGGCGTGGTAAACGATGACGGCTCTAAGGCGCGTCCTTTCGATTTAAACCTGGACTTCCCGGTGACCGACCAGATCGAATGTTACTGGCCCAACAATATTTTTCAATTCGAATTTGAACAAACCCTGGCGCCGTTCGATCTCGGCCCCGATTACGCTTCCTGCAAGGACACCGCCGTTCTGCTGAATGCCGGCGCCGGCCACCTGTCGTACCGCTGGCAGGACGGGAGCGCCGACAGCGTGTTGCTGGCGCAGGGCCCGGGTCTGTACTGGGTGGAGGTTTCCGGACACTGCATGGCCAAACGGGCGGATACCGTGTTGATAACGGCCTACGGTTATCCGCAGATACAACTGGACACGGTGAACGGCGATTGTTTTGGCAAACCGGCCGCGGCGAGCGTACAGGCAGGCGGCAATAATTTTCCATTCAGCTACGCCTGGTCGACCGGGAGCCACGACGCATTCATCGAAGGAATACCCGACGGCGTTTATACCGTTTCCGTCACCGACGCAAAGGGCTGCCGCTCGGTCGATTCCACCTGGGTGGAGGCGGGAGGAAGGCTCGAAGTGCAGGTGCGGATCAGCGCAATCCGCTGCGCCGGGCTTGCCGGTGAAATCGGTCTGACGATCAGCGCGGGCAAGGCGCCATTTGCCTTTCAATGGTCGGCGGGAGCCGGCGACAGCATCCTGCAACAAGTTTATGCCGGGGAATACAGCGTACTGGTTTCCGACGCCGACGGCTGTGCGCAAACGCTGCACATTTCCATGCCGGAACCGGCGCCTTTGCAGAGTCAGGGTCTGAATGTCCGGCCGGCCTGTCCGGGCGAATCCAACGGAAGCGCCGTTTTTGGCGGCGCCGCGCAGGGTACCCCGCCGTACAGCTGGTTGTGGTCGACCGGCAGCGATTCCGCCGCCATCGCCGGGTTGCCGGCCGGCGTTTATCAAATAACCGTGTCCGATGCCAACGGCTGTACGCTGGCGGAAGCGGTGAGTATTCCGGAATTTGAAATGCCGGCGCTGACGGGCGAGGTCACCCACGTGGCCTGTTCCGGCGGCGCCGATGGCGCCGTTTTTCCGGAACTGTCGGGCGGTTCGCCGGGTTTCGGATTTGCCTGGTCGGAGGGGCAAACGCAACAAAATATTGAAAATCTGACCGCTGGCGTATATGCTCTTACCCTGACTTACGCGGATGGCCAATGTCGGCGGGTTTTTGATTTTCAGGTGCAGGAACCGCTTCCATTGGTTAGCGTGGGTACCAGTGCGCAGGCGGCATGTCCGGGTGCGTCCAATGGCAGCGCGGTATTTCTGGGCGCTTCCCAGGGTACGCCGCCCTATACCCTGGGCTGGTTCAACGGCGCCGGCACGGACACGGTAAACGATTTGCCGGGCGGCTATTACAGCCTGACGGTCAGTGATTCCAAGGGTTGCGCGTTGGTCGATTCGGTATGGGTGCCTGAATTTGAAGCGCCATTGGTGACGGATACGCTTCGGGATGTTTCCTGTTTTGGCTTCGGCGACGGCCGGATTGCCGTCGGGACTTCGGGCGGGTCGCCGCCTGTTTCGTATTCCTGGTCGGACGGCAGTACGACGTTTTTGGCGCAAGACCTCGCCGCCGGTACATACCTGCTGACATTGGGCTTTGCCGGGGGCAAATGTTTCGATGAATTCCAATATGAGATCGGGCAACCCCTGCCCCTGCAAAGCGCGGGGATAACGGCGGCGGCGGCCTGCCCCGGCGAAGCGAACGGGGCGCTTGTTTTTGGCGGCGCCGCGCAGGGTACGCCGCCGTACCAGTTGCAATGGTCAACGGGCGGCAATCTGCCCGAACAGCATGCGCTGGCAGCCGGCGCGTATCAGATCACGATCACGGACGCCAACGGCTGTACGCTGACGGATGCCGCGGTAGTGCCGGCACTCGAAGCGCCGCTGATAAACGGCCAGGTCGTGCCGGTATCCTGCCAGGGCGGGCAGGATGGCGCCATAAACGTTTCACTTAGCGGTGGCGTGCCGGATTTCGGATACCAGTGGTCGAATGGAAGCACGGCACAGGAGGTACAAAACTTATTGCCGGGCAATTACGAACTGACCCTGACGTATGCCGGCGGCAAATGTTTTTTGAACGCCGCGTACCAGGTCGGCGAACCGCCGGCGCTGCTCATACAGGATGCCTCGGTGACGCCCGCGCGTTGTTTCGGCGGTCTGGAAGGGGCGGTAGACGTTTCGCCGGCAGGCGGCACGCCGCCATATCAGTTCAGCTGGTCGGGCGGCGGGCAAAACGAAGACATTGAAACGCTTCCGGCAGGAATGTACACCCTGACGCTGACGGATGCGAACGGATGCTCCCTGTCAGCATCATTTCAGGTGACGGAACCGCAAAAAATAGAAATGCAGGCCGGTATAAAGGCTGACAGCTGCGAATCGGCGAATGGCGCTTTGACGGTTTTCGCCAAGGGTGGCGTCAGTCCGTACGCCTACAACTGGTCGAACGGCGCATCCCTGCCGGAATTGTCCGGCCTGGCCGCGGGTACTTACCGGCTGACCCTGACGGATGCCCATGATTGTTTTCAGGTGTTTGATCTGGACGTTCCGGTTGCGGGAAAAATTCCGCATATATCGGCATTTTCAGACACCATCACCTGCGCTCAGCCGCATGCCGTAATCGGAGTGACAGCCGACCAGAACGGGCTGCATTATACCTGGACAAGCCCTAAAGGCGGATTGCCGGACCAGCCCGGACACGTGGTTTTTGATACGGGTGTTTACAAAATATTGGCGACCAATGCTTTTGGTTGTCAGGCCTTCGCGCAATTGGAAGTAGTGGAGGATCGCGCGCTGCCCGCGGCGGAAGCGGGCGCCGAACGGCTGGTCATCCCTTGCGATGTCGCGCACGTTATCCTGGATGCATCCGCTTCTTCTACAGGCAAGGGGTATTCGAACCGATGGGTATTCATACGGGACGGCGCCGTGCTGTTGGATACCGCAACAATTATTTTGCCGGCCCCGCAACCCGGCTGGTATTTTCACCGTGTAAGGAATTTAGAGAATGGGTGCGAGGCTTTCGATTCTGTTTTTGTAGAACGGGCAGCGCCCGTGCTTGCCGTTGAATCTGTCGATTCGATCACTTGTTTTGGCGCTAATGACGGCATCATACGTTTGCAATTAATATCCGGCGGAACGCCGCCAATATATTATTCTATTGATAATCAGAACTATACAAAAGCAAACACTTTTTATGACCTGCCTCCGGGCAATTATCCGGCCAGTATCCGGGACGATTACGGGTGTTCCTGGGAAAGATTGATAAACCTGTGGGAACCCGATTCCTTGTCGGTGACACTCATTTCCAGCGATACGGAAATTGAATTGGGCCAATGGATTCAACTGGAGGCGAAACCGCAACCGCCGAACGTTGTCTTGAGCGCCGTCTCATGGCAACCGTCCGGCTTTAACTATTTATCGAACACACTGCGACAACAGGTCAGACCGGAGGAAAACACAGAATTCGCCATAACGATTGTGGACGAACGCGGCTGCGTAGCCGGCGACCGGATTTTAGTGAAAGTGCATAATTATCAAATTTATGTACCCAACGTGATTTATCCCGGTTCTTCAACCAATGGCCGGTTTACCATTTTTGCGGGCGACGGGGTGAAAGAAATCAGGCTGCTGCGGGTTTACGACCGGTGGGGAAATTTTGTTTTTGAAAACCGGCATTTTTTCCCCAATGTTTTGATTGACGGTTGGGACGGTACTTTCAGGGGCGGGGAAATGAATCCGGGCGTGTTTGCCTGGTATGCGGAAGTGGAATTGCAGGATGGGCAGGTACGGCTTTTAAAGGGAGATGTGACGGTACTCAGATAGCCATACGGAGAAGATTCAATCTTTAAAATAATCTATAAGTTTAAACCTTATTCCTGACATGAAGGGTTACTCCTTACTGCTTGCCTGTGTATTTATAACCTTTTATCAAACCATTTTTGCGCAATGCCCGCCGCCGGGATTCCCGCAGCCGGGCAATACCTGCCAGCAGGCGCCGATCCTGTGCGAGAACCTGGACGGCTACTGCGCGACGATCAACAACAATAACCAGACACAAAATTTTCCCGGTTGTCCGCCCGGGCAATACGCCTTGCACAACGACGAATGGTTTGCCTTTTTTGCCGGCTCCACGTCCATCACTATTCAGGTAACGCCCAGCAACTGCACTTCTCAAGGCAACCAGCAGGGCCTGCAAGGCGGTATCTATGCCGGTTGCGGCCCACCATGGACGGTTATGGATGTGCAGTGCCAGTGTTCCGAAGATCCGTTTATTCTGTCGTCCAACAATTTCGTGGTTGGCCAGATTTATTGGTTCGTGCTCGACGGGTGCGGCGGCGACGTATGCGATTATGCAATAGATGTGCTTTCGGGTTCAACCGTTGGAGTGCCGCCTGACAACCCCGGCCCCATTACCGGCCCGACGGACGTGTGCCAGGGCAGTTCCTCCAATTACTCCATTGCACAGGTTTATGCCGCCACCAGTTACAACTGGACGCTTACGCCATCGTCGCTCGGCACGGTGAATGCGAATGGCATCAACTCCACGGTTACCTGGGGAAATAACGCTACCGGAACGGCTGAACTTTGCGTACGGGCTTCCAATCAATGCCACAACAATCCGACGCCATCCTGCATAACGGTCGAAGTGCATCCCAGGCCAACCGCGACGCTCGCCGGGAGCGGCGTGCTTTGCGCCGGCTCTACTGAACCGGTCGATTTAACAGTGACGTTTACCGGAGAGGCGCCCTGGACTTTCGTCTACCGGATCAACGGCGTGAACCAAACGCCCATCACTACAAGTGAAAATCCGTACACCATCCAGGCCACCCAACCCGGCACGTATACGCTGTTCAACGTATCCGGCGGCGTTGCCAACTGTACCGGTACGGTTTCCGGCAGCGTTACGGTGACGGAAACAGATATCAGCCTCAGCGCCGCGGTCACCGATGCGACTTGCGGACAGAGCAACGGATCCGTCAACCTCACCGTGAGCAACGGAAACACGCCGTATACTTTCCAATGGTCGGGCGGACAAACTACCGAAGACCTGAGCAACGTGCCTGCCGGCAGTTACGCGGTGACCGTAACCGACGAAGACGGTTGTACGGAAACACTGACCGTCAACGTGGATGACGACCCCATCAGTTTTACCGTGACCGGTACCACGGTGGCCAATACCACCTGTATTGACGGCAATGGCAGTATCGATGTCAGCGTGAACCCTGCCGGTACGTACACTTATTCCTGGTCGGGTGGCCAAACCACGCAGGACATCAGCAACCTCCCGCCGGGTACTTATACCGTGACCGTGACTACCGGCCTGACCTGTACCAATACCGCTGAATTTACCATTGCGGATAATCCCAACACGCCCAATATCAGTTCCACTTTTGTGCAAACGACCTGTGATCTGAGCAACGGCAGCATCAACCTGACGGTTTCGGGGGGTGTCGCGCCCTACACCTTTAACTGGTCCAGCGGTCAAACCACCGAAGACCTGAGTAATATTCCGGCAGGCGCTTATGACGTCACGGTGACCGGCGCCAACGGTTGCACCAACACGGCTTCCATCAACGTGCCCAATAACAACCCGCCGATTACCGTGACCGGTACTGTAACTACCAATACCACCTGTATCGGCGGCAACGGCGCCATTACGCTGAACGTGCAGCCTCCCGGCAGTTACACCTATAACTGGTCGAACGGTTCCACTACGCAAAACCAGTCGAACCTGCCGCCGGGCACGTACGACGTCACGGTCAGCGGCGCCGGCAGTTGTTCGCAAACGGCGTCGTTTACGGTCGGCGATAACCCCAATACGCCGAATATCAACTTCTCGGTTACGCAAACCACCTGCGACCTGAGCAACGGCGCGATCAACCTGACGGTTTCCGGCGGCGTTTCGCCGTATACGTTCAACTGGTCGGGCGGGCAAACGACCGAAGACCTGAGCAACATTCCCGCGGGCAGTTACGCGGTCACGGTAACGGGGGCCAACGGGTGCACCAACACGGCCAATATCGATGTGCCGAATAACAACCCCGTGATCAACGTGAATCCCACTATCGTGGCCAACACCACCTGCAACGGCGGAAACGGCAGCATCAGCATTACCGTCACGCCGGCGGGCAGTTATACATATACCTGGTCGAACGGCGCTACCACACAGAATATCAACAATTTACCGCCGGGAACTTATGAAGTCACGGTAAACGGCGGCGGCAGCTGTATTCAAACCGCTTCTTTCACCGTCCCCGATAATCCGAATACGCCCAATATCAATTTTAATGTTACCCAAACCTCGTGCGACCTGAGCAATGGCGCGATCAGCCTGAGCGTATCAGGTGGAGTAATGCCGTACGCCTTTAGCTGGTCGACCGGCGCCACCACGCAAAACTTATCCGGCATCCCTTCGGGAACTTACGACGTGACGGTTACCGGGGCCAATGGATGTACCAACTCGGCAAGTATTTTCGTGCCGAATAATAACCCGCAGATCAATATCATTCCCAATATCATTGCGAATACCACCTGCATCGGCGGCAACGGCAGCATATCGATCACCGTTACTCCGCCAGGCAGTTATACGTACGCCTGGTCGACCGGCGCCACCACGCAGAATTTGACCAATCTGCCGCCGGGCACTTATGACGTGACTGTAAACGGCGGCGGTTCCTGTATTCAAACGGCGTCTTTTACCGTGCCGGATCAGCCAAACGAACCGAACCTGTCCTTCACCTTTGTAACGGCCAGATGCGGCCTGAGCAACGGCAGTATTAATCTGACCGTTACCGGGGGCGTTCCGCCCTACACCTACATTTGGAATAACGGGCAAACAACGCAGGATTTGAACAACGTGCCGGCAGACCTGTACGTGGTTACGGTTACCGGCGCCAACGGCTGTACATCGGCCGACGGGGTTGTGCTGCCCGACGAGGAAATCCCGATCACGATCGACGGCATCGTGACGCCGAAAACTTCCTGCGCGGTCAACAACGGCCGGATCGTGCTGCTGCTGACGCCCAACAACGTGACAGTGAGCTGGTCGAACGGCGGCCAGACGCCTACCCTGAACAATCTCGCGGCCGGCGATTATACCGTAACCGTGAGCGCGGGCGGCACCTGTACGCAGGAGGCTACGTTTACCGTGCCGGACGAAACCGAAATACCCGCCCTGGATATTCTGATCACTTCGGCCACCTGCGGATTTTTCAACGGTGCGCTCGACCTGGAAGTTTACTCCGGCGTGGCGCCTTACACCTACAGCTGGTCGAACGGGCGAACAACCCAGGATGTGACCAACCTGGCGCCGGGCGACTACGCGGTGACGGTCACCACCGCACTGGGCTGTACCAACGTGGGATACGCCTACGTTCCGGCCGAAGAAATCCCCATTCAAATATTCGGCACCCTGTTGGACAATACTTCCTGTACCTCGCCAAACGGGGAAATTGACATCGACGTGCAACCGCCGGGACTGAATTATATTTTCTCCTGGTCGAACGGCCGGAAGACGGAGGATATTAACAATATCGCCGGCGGTACGTACACCGTCACGGTGACCTACGGCCAATGCGTGGCTTCTGCCAGTTTTGATCTGCTGAATAATAACGCGCCGCCGAATGTATCCGCGGTTGGAATCGCGGCTACCTGCGGCCTGAACAACGGCGGCGCCGACGCTTCCGTGAACGGCGGCTCTGCCCCCTACACGTATAAATGGTCGAACGGCCCCACCACACAGGACTTGACCAACGTGGCGCCGGGAACTTATACCATCACGGTAACCGACTTTTTCGATTGCTCGACCACGGCCTCGGTGACGGTGGGCAACAATAATATCGCGCTCAATATCGCCGGATCGCCGGCGGCCAATACTTCCTGTACCGCCCCGAACGGCGGTATCGATATCACGGTGACGCCAACCGGTACATATACTTATGCATGGTCGAACGCCGCCACAACGCAGGATCTGAGCAATTTGCCGGCCGGCA
>CALEYM010000404.1 GCA_937926185.1 uncultured Bacteroidota bacterium
TTATTTTAAATCTTAATGTCGCAAAAATCCATTAAAACTTTATGTCGCACCGCAACCCTCTAAACCCTCATAAACCCTCATAAACCCGTTAATACTGACAACTATGAAAGTGCTGCTTATCGAGGATGAACCAAAAATGGTGCGGTCGCTCAAAAAGGGATTGGAAGAGCATCAGATTGACGTGGATTTTGCTTACGATGCCCTGCTGGGAAAACGTCTGGCGGAGTCGAATGAATACGCTGTCATTATTTCGGATGTGATACTGCCCGGCATGAACGGATTTGATCTGCTCAAGTCCATCCGCCGCGAAGGCAATCATACCCCGGTTTTACTCCTGACTGCCTTGGGGCAAACAGAGGATAAAGTGACCGGATTTGACGCCGGCGCCGATGATTATCTGACAAAACCTTTTGAATTCAGAGAATTGCTGATGCGCGTAAAGGCGCTTGCCCGCCGGCCGGTGGAAACCTACCAACCCGATCCGGAATTGTTCTTCGCCGATGTACGGATGGACCTGAGGACAAAAGAATTTTTCCGGGCCAACCAGAAAATTCCGCTCACACCCCGGGAATTCGCCCTGATGGAATATTTCCTTAGAAACCCCGGCAGGGTGATATCCAAAACGGAAATTTCGGAAAAAGTCTGGGATTTGCACTTCGATACCGGTACCAATGTTATTGAGGTGTACGTCAACTTCCTCCGGAAAAAGGTGGATAAGGGCTTTGAGAAAAAACTGATCCATACCCAGTTTAAAAATGGCTATATTTTGAGGGAAGAGTAAGGATTACGGATTACGGATTGCGGATTACGGATTTAAAGTCCAGACTTCGATGGAGTAAAAATTTTCGAAAATTATGCAGATCAGAACAAAGCTCACTATACAGTTTATCACCATAGTTGCCGGCATTTTGGTGCTATCGCTGATATTCATTTATACCAAATTCAGACAGTTTACGGAGGACGAGTTTTACACGGCCCTGCGCTCCAAGGCGCTGATGACCGCGGAAATGGTGCTGCATGAAGAGGATAAAATGCTGCCCCTGGCCAATGATACAAGCGTCACGGAATATTTGCCGGTACGCGAAAATATTATTATTTACAACGCCCGTTATCAACGCGTCTTTGCCTTCAACCGGAATACGGAAAACATGCAAAGATCCACCTTCAATACTTTAAGGGCTTCGGGCGAACTCCGTTTTCAACGGGATAACAGGTATGCGCTCGGCATATACCATCTGAGTAAAAGTGGTCGGGAATATTACATTGTGGCCGAATCGGTTTTCAACTCGGAGGAGCTGGCTAATTTGCGCAACATCCTGGTATTCACCTTTTTTCTTGGCATCGGCATTGTTGCAGCCGGGGGATGGTTTTACGCCGGTCAGGCCATGGCGCCCGTCTCCCGGATCATGAATCAGGTGGACCGCATATTGCCTTCCGACTTGGGCGCCCGGTTGGACGCCCCGAACAACCACGATGAAATTTCCCGCCTGGTAATCACCTTCAATCGCCTGCTCGACCGGATTCAATTCGCCTTCCGGATGCAAAAGAATTTTATTTCAAATGTATCGCATGAGCTGAAGAACCCCCTTTCCGTGATTATTTCACAACTGGAAGTGGCATTGGACAAAAAGAGAGACGCAAAAGAATACCGGGGAACTATCCAGTCGGTGCTGGAAGACACCCGCGGTTTGAATGAAGTGGCCGAAAAGTTGCTTCAACTGGCACGCGTACATTCCGACGGCGATAACATCGCTTTTGCGCAGGTACGCCTCGATGAGATCATGCTGCAAACCAGGGAAGCCCTGTTGCGCATGCACCCCGATTACCATATCGCATTTGACATTGAAGGCGCCCCGGAATCGGAGGAGCAGCTCTGTGTGCGCGGGAATGAGCCCTTGCTGCGGCTGGCGTTTTTAAATCTGATGGAAAACGGTTGCAAGTTTTCGCCGGACAAACGGGTGGAAGTCAAAATCTATTTTCACCAGGATGGCAACCATTGGGTAGAGATCACCGATCATGGCCCGGGTATCGACCCAAAAGACCTGCAAATGATCTTTCAACCATTTTACCGCGGGGCAAAGAACATGGAAGTGCGGGGCTCCGGTATTGGCTTATCGCTGGTAGACAGTATTCTGAAACTTCACCGGATCGCGCTTCGGGTGTTGTCTGCGCAAGGGGAAGGCGCCACCTTCCGGCTGGAGTTCCCCCAGGCGCTTTAAACTGAATCGTCCGATTTCGGCTAAAGTTCATTTTCTTTTCCCCTCAGGCATTAAAAAAATAGAAAAAAAGGGGGTATTGTGCGATATTTCCAGCACAAAATTGCCCTGTTATGTTTGTACGCCGACGCTTATTGCTCATTTTGTTGTTTTTGCAGGTAGTGGCCGGCGCCTTGCAGGCCCAGTTGGATACTATCCATTGGCTGCCGCCCATGCACGCCCGGGAAGAGTGGGGGCCCCAGTATCTGTATTTATCTACGCCGGAAAAAGACTCCTTTGAAGTGCGTATCCGTGACGGCGCCGGAAAAGTATTGACTACGGCTGTGATCAGTAATGCCCAACCATACAGGCATTACCTGGGCAACGGTTCGGACACACCAGTTTTGATACCGGAGTATCAGTTGCACAAAACCCAAATAGACAAAGGTTTGGTGCTGGACGGCCCAAAGAAGTTCTATGCTTATTTTCGCGTGCATGCCAATTCCGGCAACCATGCCGGCGATCTCACCTGTAAAGGACGGGCGGCCCTGGGCAAGGAGTTTCGGATTGGTCCTTTGCTTCAGGCCGTGGACGACCGCAATCGCCGCTCCAATTTTGCAGGCGTACTGGCTACCGAAGATTCCACCGTCGTCACGTTGTCTGATTTTCATCCGGGCGCCGATTTTCGGGTCGGCGGGATCGATGTTCCGGCAGCTGGGCCGGTTTCAGTAACCTTGCACAGCGGTCAATCGGTTGTTTTTTCAACTTATATCAATCAGAATGAATCGTTGCAGCCGCCCGATGGACTTTTAGGCGCATTGTTGAAATCCACGAAGCCCGTGGCCGTGAACTGTGGGTCCTGGGTGGGAGCGCCCGTTGTTTTTCAGGCGCACGATATCGGGATCGATCAGATAGTGCCTTTTGAAAGAACCGGCAAAGAATACATATTGTGCGAGGGCAATGGCTCCAATGTGCTTGAGCATCCCATCGTGATCGCGCATGTCGACAATACGCGGGTTTGGCTGAACGCCAATACCCATCCGCACGCCGTGCTCGATGCCGGCGAATATTACGTGGTGCCGACAAGCGCCTATTCGCCCGATGGCAATCTTTACATCCGCGGCTCGGAGCCGGTGTTCGTATACCAGATGATCGGCGGCACATCAATCGGCGATGATGCCATGCGCACAGCCGGACTGATGTTTGTGCCTCCCATCAGTTGCGGCATACCCAGTTCAGTGGACAACATTTTTCAGCCCAACCAAATTGGCAACATGCGCTTTGAAGGCGGCCTGATGGTGGTCGCCATGCGCGACTCTGCCGTATCGGTGCAGATCGATGGCGCCTCCATAGCCCTTGGAGCGCCCGCGGCGGTGC
This sequence comes from uncultured Bacteroidota bacterium, assembly GCA_937926185.1. Classification (GTDB taxonomy): domain Bacteria; phylum Bacteroidota; class Bacteroidia; order Chitinophagales; family Saprospiraceae; genus M3007. The sequence continues at coordinate 3,573 of CALEYM010000404.1, forward strand.
CGGGCAACCCCGATTTTGTTACTTACCGGAATCTGACCCTGTTTTCGCTGACAAAATCACCGGCCTTACTCAGTGTTAAGGCGGAAGGAGCGGTGCAGGTGGCCATGTATGGCCGAAACCAACCTGCGAGTTTCGCGGCTTTTTTTTCAGGATTCAGTAAAACTATCGTTCCGCATATCGACCTTACCATGCATGGCGATGGCATTTGCCCCGATACGTTGGTTGCTTCAGGTTTGTTCGACGGCGTTCAGTGGATGTATGAAGACTCCATTTTGCACTTTGGACCGGATACGACATTCGTGGCTTTCGCGCCGGGTCGTTACGTGGCCACCGGTTATCTCGGCGTGTGTCGCCGAACCGATTTCGCATCAGACACCCTGACCGCCGGTTTTTTATCCCCGCAATTCGCTCACACCATGCAGGAACCATCCTGCTTCGGCTATTCCGATGGCCTCATCGATATTGGCATCCCAAGCGGCGGTTTTCCCCCATATCAGTATTCCATCGATAATGGCAGTCATTTTTATACACACCCTTACTTTGATGAATTGGCGGCTGGGGCCTATTCTGTAGTTGTAAGGGACGCTAAAGGTTGTTTCAACCGGCCTGTAAAGTTGACTATGGGCCAGCCAGACAGTTTTTATGTCGATATTGTTCCCCGCCGTCTTCCCGATCCCTTGCAGCCAGGACAGGAGGTGGTGTTGGAAGGGCGCCCTAACCGGCTTGTTGTTGCAACAGATTGGTTTCCTGCCGATTATAGTGATTGTAGTGACTGTCTGCTATACAAATTCCGTCCGGAAGAAACCACCCTGGTGACGCTCACAGTTTTTGATTCCGCGGGTTGCCGGGCAGAAAACAGTATGCCCCTGCGTGTTGACCCGCATATTTATGCGCCTAATGCGATCGATCCGGAGTCGGTTTCTGGAAACGACCGGTTTACGTTATTCAGCGCGGAAACACTCCTGATCCGCCGGCTGCAAATTTTTGACCGCTGGGGCGAACGGGCCTTTGAAAAAAATAACATTTATACCAACGATACAAATCAGGGCTGGGATGGCAAATTCCGCGGCAAAGCCCTGTTGCCGGGGGTGTATGTTTTTCTGGCTGAAATTGAAATTGTGCCGGGAAGAACGGTATTGCTGAAAGGCGACCTCACGGTTTTATAATCACATAGTATCTTGCCTCCATGAATTACCTTCCATGCTGTTGTCCCTGCTGCCGGTTATGGCTGTTGTTGGCCGGGCTATTGTTCTATTGTGATGGTCTGAATGCACAAATAGACACCATTCACTGGATACCGCCCATGTATGCCCAGGCCGGAATGGGGCCTCAGTTTATCTGCCTGACCACACCCGAATCCGATCCTTTCCCGGTGACTATTTACGATGGCGCGGGCAAATTGGTCACCTCGGCCGTGATCAGTCGCGACCAACCTTTGCAGTTTGAGTTGAGCGACACGTACAGTCAGATACTGATCTCTCCCCTGAAAGTAGGCAAGCCAATGAGCGATGCAGGCCTTGTTATACATGGCTCAAAACCTTTTTACGCGTATTTCCGGACGCATGGCCCCACTGGCGCCGATGCCTGCCAGCTGAATTGCAAGGGGCGCGTGGCGCTCGGTAAAACTTTCCGGATCGGTCATATACGTCAGGTGACCGATAAAACAGGCGGACGTTCCAATTTTATCGGCGTTATGGCAACACGGGATTCAACCCTGATCACATTGTCTGGGTTCGATCCAGCCACAGTATTTACCGGCGGTGCTAATATTTCGTCCGACGGATCAATCCGGGTTTGGCTGCAAAAAGGCGGATCGGTGGTTTTTGCGCACATTGTTGGCGGCATCGACGACGAGCAGCCGCGAAACGGCATAATGGGCGCCTTGCTGACTGCCAGCGAACCGGTGGCCGTAAACTGCGGTTCCTGGCTTGGCGCGCCGGTTGTGTACCAGGCCAACGACATCGGCGCCGACCAGATCGTGCCGCTCGAACGGGTTGGCACAACTTACATTCTTTGCCGGGGTGGCGGGCCTACTTCGCTGGAGCACCCTATTGTCATCGCGCACGAGGATAACACCCTGATTTGGATCAACGATGCGCCGGAACCAGCGGCCAGCCTCGATGCAGGCGAATATTTTATCGTGCCCACCAAGTCTTTTTCAGCGGAAGGAAATATGTACATCCGCGGTTCGGCGCCGGTATTTGTATATCAAATGACCGGCGGCGAAAAGGAGGGCAAATACAGCCTGCATTCCGGCGCCTTCTTTTTTGTACCGCCTGTAAACTGCGGGTTACCGGCTTCGGTTGATTACGTTTTTCAGCCCCATAAGATCGGAAACTACAAGTTCGACGCCGGGCTGACGGTGGTAGCCCTGCGCGATTCAACCGTAACCGTGCGCATGAATGGCAAACCGGTGTCCCTCGGCGCACCGTCGCCGGTACCCGGTAACCCGGATTTTGTCACATACAGCAATCTGGATTTATTCAACCATATCAAAGCAACAGCCAACAAGGAATTGAGTATTGAGGCCGGCGGCGCTATTCAGGTCGCGTTGCTGGAACGTTATCAATTCGCGGGTTTCTCCGCGTTTTTTTCCGGCTACCAGGAGCGTGCGCCGGAAATTCAACTCAGCCTTCACGGCGACGGTGTTTGTCCGGACACCCTTACCGCGAACGGGTATTACGATGGCATTCACTGGATTTACGGCGATTCGGTGCTACACTCGGGCCCGGATTCCGTTTTTATCGTGGCGGCGCCGGGGAAATACAAGGCAGTCGGGTATATTGGCGCATGCTTTAACACGGCAACTGCAATAGATTCTGTTCAGGTACCCCTGACGGAACCAAAATTCCCCTATTCCATTACAGAACCTGCCTGTTTCGGCGCCAAAGATGGCCGCATTGTATTTGGCCCTCCGAGCGGCGGAGCGCCGCCGTATCACTATTCCATCAACAACGGCGCTACTTTTTCCGCCGAAACGATTTTTGATCAAATCGCCGCGGGGAATTACAGATTGATCGTATTGGATTCATCTGGTTGTTATAACGAACCGATTCGCCTTAAAGTAGGCCAGCCGGATAGTTTTTACGTGAATATAAGTGCCCGGCGTATGCCGGACCCCTTCCAGTCGGGCGATCTGGCCGAACTGGAAGCTT
>CALEYM010000405.1 GCA_937926185.1 uncultured Bacteroidota bacterium
CCCGTTAACCCGCAACCCGTTAACCCGCAACCCGTTAACCCGCAACCCGTTAACCCGCAACCCGTTAACCCGCAACCCGCTAACCCGCAACCCGTTAACCCGCAACCCGTTAACCCGCTAACCCGTTAACCCGTTAACCCGTTAAACCTCTATTTGACGACCACAAACTGTTTCGTCAGGGTGCCTTCCTTCGTGGCGATACGGGCCAGGTAAGTGCCTGCAGCCAGCGTAAGCGGATAACGCAGCGTTTCGTTGGTCAGGCCGTCGCGATCTTCGATTTTGATCACCCGGCCGCTCATTTCGGCGATTGTGATCGTCGCATCGGTGGGTTGATCGAACTGAACGGCAAGATTCAGGTTATCGCGCACCGGGTTGGGCACGATTTGCATGGCCGTGGCCGGCAGCGGTTTTTCATCCGCGGTGGTCAACAGGTCGATGTACATGCGTAACTGGGCATTAGCGTCGGGCCCGAAGCCTCCCAACAACCACCCCTCATTGTACACGATCGTATGTACCAATCCCTGTGGAAGAACAACGGCATTGTCGTACGCATGAAAAGACAAATGGTTGGGCGGAGCGTAATAGGCAATCGCCATGTAACGCGCACCCGCATCCAGTTCAACGCCGATATCATCGCTGCCGATTCTGTTCAATTCCACCTGCTGCAGCTCAAACTGTGTTATATCGTCGGGAGCCTCGTATGCGCCAATCCCCTGAAAATCGGTGCTGGAAGATATCAGGTCAGCGAGGTCGAATCCGGCCCAGCTTTGTGGAATGTCGTCGTTGACCCGCAACAGATAAAACGTGAGTTGCAAGTCGGCCAGGGGTATCCCCGAGTTGGCATTTGTAGCCGCTGCGAATTCCAGTGTCTTGGTGATGTATTTGTCCAATGAACCGGCCATCATTTGGTACACGTTTCCGATTGCCCATTCTCCCATGACGCCACTGGGTTGAGCGGCGTTGACATAACCGTTTTCTTTGGCAAAGAGGCCAGGAGTTATAATAAAACTGGCCTCGGACACATCCGGAAGCTGGCCGCCCTCGGCAGTCACCGTGTATTGAAGGCGGTAGGTGCCAACAGGAAGTTCAGGCGCAAATAAACCTGGAACTGTAAATGGACTGTCCACCACACCCGGAGAAAGTTCCGGAATTGTTAAAGAAGTGGAATACCGCTCCGTTCCGTCATCTTCCAACACTTTTGCCGTTATTTCCACATTCGTTCGCGCCAGCGTCGCGCTCGAATTGGAGATGACCGCCTGAAAGCCGAAGGTGTCTTTTACAATTTGTGAAACCGGCGTTTGATAGTTAGAAACCGTGTAGAAAAAATCATTGATGATCACTTCCGGCCGCTGGAAACAGACTTCTACCGTCTTACCCGCGCCCAACGCAGCGTCAATCTGCTTGAGAATAGCACGGCAAACGAAGAAGGAGGGTATCGTCGTCAGACCTGCCTGCGGCTGGGTAGCCCCCATCGGGTTCACAATGCTGCAGTCATCGAGTGTCGCATCCTCGCGTTGCCCGATCAGAACGGCCACGGCGCCGGCTTTTTGCGCGTTATACGCTTTGACACTGAAGCCGCAAACTACATCCAGGGAGCCGCTGCGCCGCAGAAAACCGATTTTACCGGCCAACTGGCCAGCGGGAATGGAATCGCAGCCGACGGAATCGGTGGTAAGACCGTATCCCCAGGCCACTTCGCCACAAAGACTCTCCGGGATCGAGCCGCCCCAGTCGGAAGTACCGCCCCAGCCACAGACGCCTTCCCGGTAATCGGTAGTTACGCCGTCGATGGTTACCCGGAGTACCAGGCCTGAACCCGTGGTTTGAGCATGGATTAAAGAGGTTAACAAGAGCAAGAAAGCTGCCAGGGCCATTGCGGCCGGTTGCATAAAGTTTCTTTTCATAACACAAGAGTTTGGTAAAAAAAGCATGAATATGTTCAGCGGCAAATATAGTTGGTTCGACAAATGAAAGCCCCCCTTTTGTAAAAACAGTAAAATTTTTACAGAACAGGACGTCAGCCAAACGATGAATTATTTTTTTGCGGCATTAACTTTTTATTTAAACCTTCGCAACTTCAGGTCGTCCAATCGCGGATTTTTGTTCCACCACCGTATTTTAAAGCAAAATTAACTGAAAACATGGCTTCTCTTGCACCTCTGACCGGTACCCTTGGACTTCGCCGGGCCGCCCACCTGTTACGCCGAACCAGTTACCGGTACAACAAAACCGCGGTCGACCAGCTGGCTAAACTGAGTTCCAGCGATGCGGTTGCCTCGCTCCTGGTCGCCCATCCGCTGCAAATGGACCAGCCGGTGTACGATCCCAACCCGGACAACGACCCCAACGACCCCGTGACCAACGTTACCTGGTTGCTGCCTACCGGCCTGCCGCTTCCGGAAGGCTCCGACGACCCGGAGCTGCGCCGCTACGTCATGGGCTGGTGGGTGAATGAGGCACTGCACGATCCGGGCATCGTACACAAAATGACCTTTTTTTTCCACCAATATCTGATCGTGGCGGCCAATTCTTTTGGAAACGCGCACTTTTTCGATTACCTGAACCTGCTGCGCTGGGGCGCCGTTGGGAATTTTAAAAAGCTCGCCACCAAAATCGTGATGGACAACTGCATGGTGCGGTATCTGAACAACCAGCAAAACACGGCCACGAACCCGAACGAGAATTTTGCCCGCGAATATTTTGAGTTGTTTACCATCGGCAAAGGCCCGCAAATCGGCGATGGCGATTATACCCATTACACCGAACACGATATCGTTCAGGCCGCGCGGGTGTTTACCGGTTTCCGCGCCCTCAACCCGCAAACCAATCCGAATACCCGCATTTACGTCGACCCCGAAACGGGTATCCCGCGCTGCAACGTGCAATTCGGCGCGCACGACAAAGGGCTAAAAGAATTCAGCAGTAAATTTAACGGCGCCAAAATTACCGGCGCCACCAGCGCCGCCGACATGCTGCGCGAACTGGACGATTTCGTGGACATGATCTTCGCCCAGCCGGAAACGGCCCGCAATATCTGCCGCCGCCTGTACCGGTGGTTCGTGAGCAAAAACATTACCCCTGAGATCGAAACGGATATCATCGAGCCGCTGGCCGCCACCTTCCGCGACGGCAATTACGAGATCAAGCCCGTGTTGCAGCAACTCCTGCAAAGCGAACACTTTTACGATGCCGACGATTCCGACAATACCGACGAAATCATCGGAGGCATGATCAAATCGCCCCTGGAACTCTACCTCCAGACCATCAACTTTTTCAATCTGCCCATCCCAAGCCCGACGGCTAACCCGCGCCGGCACTACCAGCAGTTTTATTCCAACGCGGTTATCAACCGCATGTTCCTGCCGGCAGGGTTGCCCATATTTTTTTCCTCCGACGTGGCCGGCTACCCGGGCTATTATCAGCAACCGGATTACAGCCGGCAGTGGTTCAACTCCAGCACGATCATAGCCCGGTACAAGTGGCCGCAAATGGCGCTCAGCGGCAGACAAAACTACGGCACGAACCCAAACGCTTCCATCTACATCAAACTGGACATCGTACCCTGGACAAAAAACAGCGGCTTTTTCAGCGACCCGTCCGACCCCTACGCCCTCGTGCAGGAATTATTGAACTATATGCTGCCCGAACAAATTGACAACGACCGTTTCAACTACTTCTACCTCGACGTTTTTCTCGACAACCTGCCCCCTGCCGACTGGACCTATGAATGGCAGAATTACTTAGCCTCCGGCAATCAAACGGAAGTAAAAATCCCGCTGGAACGCCTGATCAACGCCATTATGTATTCGCCGGAATATCAAACCTTTTGAAGGGTTTATGAGGGTTTATGAGGTTTAGAAGGTTTAGAAGGTTTAGAGGGTTTAGAAGGGATGCTGGTATACCTTTTTATTTATTACCAACTTTAACAATCATCAATCACTTTATCAATGAAACGTCGCAACTTTCTCAAAATATTGCCTGCCGCGGGCGTCTCTTCTTTTGTTGTCAACGGCTTTGCACTCCGTCCTTTTGCCAATTCAAAAATCGCCAAACTCGTCGGCGACTGCGACGGCATACGCGACCGGGCGCTGATCCTCATCCAGCTCAAAGGCGGCAACGACGGGATCAACAACCTGATCCCCATTGCCCAGTACGACCGCTACGCCAACCTTCGCAATACCATCCGGATACCGGATTCCGGCGCAGGCGCGTACATCGACCTGGACACCACGCTGAAAGACAGCAAACGGGTAGGTCTGCACCCGGCCATGACAGCGGTGAAAGACATGTACGACAAAGGTTTGGTAAACATCATTCAGGGAGTCGGCTACCAAAGCCCGAACCAGTCGCACTTCAAAAGCACCGATCTGTGGCTCTCCGGCGGCGACGGCACGCCTGAAAACTTCAGCATTCCGACCGGCTGGATGGGTCGCTCTCTGCAGGCGCTGTTCCCCGACGTGGAAGGCGCGCCCACGCCCGACATGCCCGACCCATTGGGCATTCAGGTAGGCGACTCCAACCCCTCCCTGGGTTTTCATACCGAAACCGACCACCAGAACGTCATCAACCTGACCGGACAGGACCCCGCCGGTTTTTACTCCCTGATCCAGACCATCGGCGGCGCCCCCATCCTGAACGTGCCCGACTCCGATCACGGGCATGAACTGGAATTTATCATGGCCGTGGAGCAAAGCGTGAACAAATATTCCCAGCGGATCACCGATGTTTTTAACGCGGGCAACAATGCCGGCGCGTATCCGGACACCAGTCTGGCCAACCAACTGAAAACCGTGGCACGGCTGATCCGCGGCGGTTGTAAAACCAAAATTTATCTCTGCCAGCTCGGCGGTTTCGACACCCACAGCGCACAAGTCAATTCCGGCGATACATCCCTGGGCGATCACGCCGATTTGCTGAAGACTTTGTCCGACGCTGTCAAAGCCTTCTTTGACGACCTGGATGCCATGGGCATCGGCGATATGGCGCTGGCCTGCACATTCAGCGAATTTGGCCGTTGCGCCAAAGAAAACGGCTCATTCGGCACCGACCACGGCACTTTGGCGCCCATGTACCTGTTCGGCAAAACAGTCAGTCCGGGCGTTTCCGGAACCAACGTCGACCTGAACAACCTGACCAATGACAACCAGGTACAGGGTATTCAGCACGACTACCGCCAGGTGTTTGCCACGCTGTTGCAGGATTGGCTGGGCGCCAACAACTGGGTGATGGAGCAAACCATGTTCGGGCAATACGGCAAATTACCGCTGGTCAATCCGGTCTTCGCGGTGGATCCGCAATGCTATTACGGCGGTTCGGTGACGATTACCGATTCTGTGTTTGCTACGCCGAAACAACTGCGCCTGTTTCCCAACCCGGCAAAAACTACGACGGAAATCAGCTTCAGTGCCAGCGAAAACTTCAGTGCTCGCCTCACCGTACACAGCATGGGCGGAAAAATGGTGTCGAGCCGGCCAGTACAAGTCCTTGCAGGCGACAACCTGTTTTATTTTGACGTTTTCAATATGCCTGCCGGGACATACGTGGTGCGCCTCGAGCATCTTGGAACCGGGTTGGCTGACGTGGCGAAGTTGAGCGTGATCAGATAATTTAAAAATACGGACTTCAAGTAAGACAAATTAGTACCAAAACGATTCAAAAAACTTATTTCATCGAAATTTGCGGTTGCCCGTAAACACAAACCGCCTGTTCCGGCGTTTTCTACGTCAAGCAACCGTAAATTTCCAGAAATGCAACGTTTTATATTTGTTTTTGCCCTTTTTCTCGCGTCCCTGGCAAATGTATCTGCACAGGCCCATGCCGATTTTGCCACGGCTATGGAAATCTGTAAAAAACAATTGTACCGGATTGACAAAACCGGCGGCGAAGGAGTGAACAGACACGAGGCCGATTTTATCGCCTGTTTTATGAACGGAGAAAACTTCGGACAGGCGGAAGAAAATTCCACCTGGATCAAATTCGATATTAAACGAAGCGGTAGCCTCACTTTTACTATCACCCCGCACAAAGCCGACGACGACATCGATTTCGTGGTGTACAAATTGCCGGCCAACGAAGACTTCAGCCAGGCGAACATCGTTCGTTGCATGGCCGCGGGCGACAGCGGCGCCAATGCGCTGACCAGCCCCTGCATGGGCGAAACCGGGCTGCGGGAAGGCGAGAAAGACACCAGCGAAGACGCCGGCTGCTCCGACCCCGGCGACAATACCTGGCTCGCGCCACTGCGGGTTGTCGCCGGAGAAAAATACGTGATCCTGATCAGCAATGTCTCGTCCCGCGGCCCGGGCTTTAATATCCGTTTCGGCGGCTCGGCCAAACTGCCCTGCGATGAAGAACGGGAAATCGTGGAAAAGCCAAAGCCGAAACCGGCTAAACCGAAACCGGCGCCGGAAACCGCGCTTACGATGCCTCCTTCTGAAGCGCCTCCGGTTTCTATCGGTGGCCGGGCCGTGGTAGTCGGGAAAACGATTAATGTAAAAAACCGGACGATCAAACTTAAAATCTGGGACAGCCAGGTGGAAGACGGAGACATCATTTCCGTCTATCTGGGCGAAAAAAAAGTGATCGATCAACTGTATCTTCGTTCCAAACCGCAGGAATTTGAAATTCAACTGCCACCGGGAAAAGAACATTACCTTACAGTTTATGCCGACGACTTCGGCAAATCTGAACCCAATACCGCACGGGTAGTAATCTTCGATGGAACACAGGAACAGGTGATTGACCTCGTAGCCGAACGGAAAAAGCAACAAAGTGTGAAAATTGTGACGGAGTAGGGGGAGGGTTTATGAGGGTTTATGAGGGTTTAGAGGGTTTAGAGGGTTTAGAGGGTTT
>CALEYM010000406.1 GCA_937926185.1 uncultured Bacteroidota bacterium
AACGGGTGTTCTGGGATGTACAATAAGTAAAGGTTGGCGGGTTACGGGTTAGCGGGTTACGGGTTCTGACACTTTTGGCATTTTTAGCAAGGTTGCCAAAGGTAACCGAACCCGTAACCCGCTAACCCGTAACCCGCCAACCTTTTAAGTATAACCCTCAAGCAACCGTTTTCTGAGACTTTCTTTCACCTCCTCTCCCGTAAAAGCCGCCTCCACCGCGTTCAGGTTGCAGCGCAGCAACTCTGCTTTCCCCCACCCGAACACCTGCTCCATTATTTTATATTCATTGCCCAGCGTCGTGTCCGAAATGGTGCGGGCATCGGTATTGATGCCCATCGACACCCCTGCGCGGTAGATTGTGTCGGCCGTGTGATCCGTTATCCGGTCATATACGTTGGTTTGAATATTGCTGGTGGGGCAGACTTCCAGGTGGATATGTTGTTGTTTTAAAAAGTCCAACAGTTCGGGGTCTTCCACGCTGCGAACGCCGTGCCCGATCCGGCGCGGGTGAAAATGATGCAGGGTTTCCCACACGCTGTCGGCGCCGCGGGCTTCGCCGGCATGGGCCGTGCAGGGGATGCCTTTTTGGAAGGCGTATTCAAAAGCGGATTTGTGGTTATCAATGGGAAATCCGGCTTCATCGGCGGCAATATCGAATCCGACCACGGTACTGCCCCTGAACTGTTCCACCAGACGAACGGTGTCCATACTCTGCGACCCGGAATAATGCCGGAGGGTGCACAGGATAAGGCCCGCAGGTATGCCCGTTTTTTGGCTGCCCTGCGCCACTGCTTCTTGTACCGTTTGCACCACTGTATCGGGACTAAGTCCTTGTTTAGTGTGTTCCAGCGGGGCAAAACGCAATTCCGCGTAAATCACGTTGTCGGCCTGCAATTGCTCAAACAGATCGGCCGTGACCAGCCGTAAGGCTTCCTCCGTTTGCATCAGTTCAATGGCCGCCAGGGCGCGGGTAATATAGTCGGCCAAATCAGTGCATTTGGGCGGCGCCACAAAATCGCGGCGGTATTGCTCCGGCGGGATCGCGGGATTCAGTTTTTTTACCACCCCGAAGCTCAGCGAGCAATCGAGGTGGAGGTGGAGCTCTATTTTGGGAAGGTTGGAGAAGTCCATGAGTTTGTTGTTTATGAGGGTTTATGAGGGTTTAGAAAGTTTAGAAGGTTTAGAGGGTTTAGAGGGTTTAGAGGGGGCAAATATTTTCCGGGCAAAATAGCACCACGGAAAGCGGTTGCAGCGTTTTGCCGGGAAACATTTATCTCATGCGTTTATTCCACTTATCCTTTTTGTTTTTCCTGGGGCTGTTCGTCGCAGCCTGCTTTAATTATTCCAGATTTTTGTCTTCCGAACGCGGTATGCTCGCGCGGATGTCCAAAGCCAACCTGAAATCCGAACAAAAACTCGATTCTTTGCTGGCCTCCAGCGTGCGGCTGATGAATACGGCGCTCAAACCCATCAACCCGGTAAAAGGCGGTAAATTAGTGGCGCAATATTACAACCAGAACAACGCCGCCATGGAAGCTATTATCCTGCAGGCCAACAGCGAGTTCAGCAAAATGAACCTGCTCGACCAGGGTATTTTTACCGCCAATTTCATCCGCAAACCCTACGCCAGGCAGTTTGCCGACCTGTATCCGAAATTTAAAAAGAAATACAACCAGATACAGGCGGCGGCGAAGTTCATCGCTTTTTTCCCGAAAGCATTCGGCAAGTTGGGTAAACTGGCGGAATTGATCGGTTAGGCATGAGTCGCCCCGAATTTTGTAACAAATAAATTACAATGTTTTAATACAAAAATTTTGTAGAAATGACGCCTTTCGCTTGGTTGTTCGCCATACCTGGGCTGTCATGCTGAGCGCAGCGAA
>CALEYM010000407.1 GCA_937926185.1 uncultured Bacteroidota bacterium
TGCCGCCCGACGGGCAGGGAAAGATGGGTAGGCAGATTATTTGCGTTTTTTGTTTTTGTTCTTGTTTTTATTTCCGCCAAACTTATCCCACACTTTCCAGTCGCCGATCTTTTTGCGTTCGCGTTTGGCGAAAATATACCGCACTGATACAGAGGCGCCGTTCCAGCCGAAGGTTTCGCTGGATTCGCTCAGGTGCAGTTCGGGTTTCCAGTCGATGGCCAGGTTGATACGGCCCAGCGACACTTCGGCGCCGCCGATAAAAGACAAACCGTACACGTCCTGGTCTACCACATTCGTTTCATTGCGTCGGGGTTCGTTTTGCCAGTAGTAGTGGCCGCCGGCGCCAAAATAGACATTGACACCCCGGAACAGGATTTTCGAGTGTTTTTCCGCCAGCAGGGTCAGGCCCAGGTTGTCGGAACCGACGGCCGAGTGCAGGATGCCCTCTGCGGTCCAGCCGTTGGTGATGTATTGTTGCACGGTCAGGTGAACGCCGTTGTCGACGCGGATACCGGCGGCGGTTTTATAAGACTGGGCGGAAAGGACTTGGCAGGTCAACAGGAGAGCGAAAGCGGGCAGGGAACTGCGGAGGATTTGCATAGTGGCAGCGTTTTGTTCGTTTAAAAAACAGACAAAAAACGGGCGCCGATCCAGGGTATTTTGGGCCTGTTTGGGCTTTAAACATATTTTAACCCTAAAGCCCGTTTACTTTAACGCTTTGTTTTTTCGGTGGCGCAATCTTTCAAATCCTTCCTATTTTCGCCCCCTGAATTTTTCACAAATCTTTCTGCGACAAGGCCTTGCATTTTCTCTGGTACCGGATCAAACAATTTCTGCGCTTTTACCTGGCTGCCGATACGCGCTACCAGGTACACTCGCCATTCGTTTTTGAATTCGCCAACGCGGTGCTGGAGGATGACCGTTGGTTTTATGCTTTCGAAGACGTAGAGGCGATTCGCCATCGTATGTTGAATAGCGAGGTTCATCTGAACATGAACGATTACGGCGCTTCGGACGATGGCATAACGGGGGCTTCAAAACAGATTCCCCTTCGACGCATTGCCAGGTTGGCGGCCAGTTCGCCGGCACAGGGACGACGGCTGTTCCGCCTGGCGGAGTGGCTGAAACCGGAGCGGATGCTCGAACTGGGCACTTCCGTCGGAATTGGCGCGATGTATCTGGCTGCCGCGGCGCGGGAGGCCCGTTTGCTCAGCCTGGAAGGCAGCGAAGCCTGTACGCACGTTGCCCGCGCCAATTTAGGCATCCTCAACCTGAATCACCGGGCCGACGTCATACAGGGCGCTTTCAGCGACACGCTGCCGAGGGCGCTTCAGTCGCTGGGGCAGATTGACCTGGCGTTTTTCGACGGGCATCACCGGAAAGTGCCTACCATCGCTTATTTTGAACAATGCTTGTCGCATGTGCATGAACGGTCGGTGCTGGTATTCGATGACGTATATTGGTCGCCGGAAATGACGGCCGCCTGGGAACAAATCCGGCAACACCCCCGCGTGACGCTCAGCATCGATTGCTACGACCTGGCATTTGTTTTTTTTAACCCGGATATAAAGGAAAAACAACATTTTCGCCTGACGCCCTCGGCCTGGAAACCCTGGAAAAAATGGTAACATGATCAAACACTGGTGGACAAAATGGACGGTTTGGGAATTCCTGCCCTGGTGGCTGGCAAACGTGCCCGTGTACGGCATATACGCCTGGTTCGCGGTGCGGGCCCGGCATTTCTTTTTTTTTAGCAATGTCAACCCGGCCATACCGCTTGGCGGCGCGGTGGGAGAGTCCAAAAGCGATATCCTGAACCTGGTTCCGGCGCATCTGAAACCCAAAATGGTGTTTACTTCGGGCGAAGAAGATTTTGAAACCTTACTGGAAAAAATGCGGACAGCCGGTCTCGTTTTCCCGGTAGTGGCCAAACCTGACGTGGGCGAACGCGGATTTCTGGTACAAAAATTCAGCAAACCGGAGGCTTTGAAACAACATTTGGAGCGCTACCGGTCGCCTTTTATTGTCCAGGAATTTTTGCAGCTGCCGGTTGAAATGACGGTGTTGTTCCACCGTTTTCCCGACAGCGGCCGTTTCGGGATCACGTCGGTTTGTGTTAAGGAATTTTTATCGGTGACGGGCGACGGGCGTTCCGAGGTGCGCCAACTGATGTCCGGCAATCCCCGTTCGGCCTTTCAGATCGAACGTTTTGAACGGGAACAACCGGCTTTGCTCGATCTTGTGCCGGCGGCCGGAGAAACATTATTGCTCGAACCCATCGGGAACCACGTGCGCGGCACCAAATTTCTCAACGGCAACCACCTGATCAGTCAGCAACTGGTCTCGGCTTTCGACGCGGTATGCCGGCAAATCGACGGCGTATTGTATGGTCGTTTCGACCTGAAATGCGATTCGGTGGAGGCCCTGAACCGGGGCGAGTTTATGGTCATGGAACTCAACGGCGTGTTTGGCGAGCCGGCCCATGTGTACGACCCCTCCCACGGCATGCTGCGCGCTTACCGCGATTTCTACCGGCACTGGCGCATTTTGTTCGAACTTTACCGCGCTCAGCGGGCGCTTGGCATACAACCCACATCGCACCGGGAAGCCGTCCGGTTCATCAGGCAATATGTCCGGTATAAAAAATTGCTCGAAGCCCGTTAAAAAGGCTTAGAAACTTTACCTTTGCGACGCAAACGCAAATCTCACCAATCATCGCAAGTCCGAATTTATGGTTATTGAAACAAACAAGGTAGTGCTGGTGCACTATACGCTTACCCAAGACACCGCTGAAGGCGAACAAATCGAAAGCACCCAGGGCGGCGAGCCGCTGGCATTTATTTACGGCGTGGGCATGATGATCCCCGATTTTGAACGCAACCTCGAAGGCCTTAAAGCCGGCGACCGCTTCGCTTTTGGCATCGCCGCCGCCGAGGCTTACGGCGAATACGACGAAACCGCCCTGGTGGAGGTGCCCAAAAGCATCTTTGAGTCGGACGGCAAAATTCCGGAAGGATTGCTCGATATCGGCAACGTATTGCCGCTGACCGACCAACAGGGCAATCACTTTCAGGGAAAAGTAGCCTGGGTTGGTTTAGATAAGGTTAAACTGGATTTTAACCACCCGATGGCTGGCGTCAACCTGTTTTTCACTGGTCATGTGGAGCAGGTGCGCGAAGCCGATCCCGCAGAGTTGGAGCACGGACATGTGCATGGCGCCGGCGGGCATCACCATTGAAATGGTTTATGAGGGTTTATGAAGGTTTATGAGGGTTTATGAGCTATCGATTACCCACAAAA
>CALEYM010000408.1 GCA_937926185.1 uncultured Bacteroidota bacterium
TTTCGTCGTTTTTTGTAAAAAGGATGCTGTGCCGGAAGTGATCTCCGGTTTTAGTTTTCAGGTGGATGCGACCGATTTTAAAAAGGTTGCTTTTACCAGCGCCGCTAAAAACTACAACGCCCTGGCATGGGATTTTGGCGACGGCGCTACTTCCACGGACGAAAATCCGGTGCACGTTTATGCTGCTCTCGGAACATATACCGTCAAACTGACGGCCACCGGTCTGGATGGCTCCACCGACGTAGCCCAGCAAACGGTCGCCATCACCGACCCAAACGCCGAATTGACGAAACTCGTTGGCGACGTGTCCAAAACCTGGAAATTGCTCCGCGTAACCAACGGCAACCGCTGGCCGCTCGAAGTAGGCCCCATTGCCAAAGACCAGGTTTGGTGGGGGCAGGGCCGCGACAACGACGAGATCGCCAAACGCCCCTGCATCATGAACGATGAATACACCTTCGGCCGCGACGGCAGCTACAAGTACGATTCGAAAGGCGATTTCTGGGCGGAAGGCGGCGTATTCGACCCGGCTAATATTTGTCAGACCACCAGCCCGGCCAACATGAAAGGCCCGAACGGCGAAGACCTTTTCGCCTTTGCTGACGGCACGCACACTTTCACCCTCACCCCCGGCGCCAATCCTACCCTGACGGTCACCGGCCTGGGCGCTTTCATCGGTCTGCCCAAAATCGGCACCGACCGGGAAGTAAAAGTGCCGCAAACCTCCGTCACCTACGACATCATCAAACTCCACGACGGCAACGTTGACACCCTGATCCTCGAATCAAAATGGAAGTTTGAAAACAACACCAGCGGCGCCGACGACGCTTACTGGAAAATCACGCTGGTACACTATGACAATCCCGGCGAAGAACCGCCCATACCCAGCCCGAAACCGGAAGCCGGCTTCACTGCCGTGGTGGATGGCCTGAAAATCGACTTTACCAACACCTCTAACAACGCTGACAGTTACAGCTGGGATTTCGGCGACGGCGCTACTTCCACCGAAACCAATCCTTCCCACACCTACGCCGCGGCAGGCATCTACAAAGTAAAACTGACCGCCACCAATGCAGCCGGTTCCACCAGCTATGAACAGGAATTTACCGTCACCACCGGTTCCATGACGGAAGCCGACCTCATCGGCGGCCCTTGGAAAATCCGGCCCGAAGCCAACTCCATCTTTGTTGGCCCGGCGCTCGGCAGTAATGCCTGGTGGGGTGTTCCGGCCAACTTCCTCGACGGCTCCTCCACCGGCGGCGACGACTGGTCGTGCATGACCAACGACGAATTCATCTTCTCTTCCGGCGGCGTTTACCAGTACAAAACCAACGGCGACGCCCGCAACGACGGCTACATGGGCAGCCCCAACGGCTGTATCTCCGACGCCGCGCTGGCCGCCAGCGGCAACGGCGCTGCCTTCGGCTCTGCCACCCACTCCTTTACATTCACGCCGGCTTCCGGTTCCGACCGCCCGATCATTACCGTGACCAACGGCCCGACGGGCGCCGCGTTCATCGGCTTCTATAAGGGCTATTACGGTGGAGAAAACACGGACAGCTCCAAAGCGCCCAACGGCGGCGCCGCGTCGAACCGCTACGAAGTAATGAGCTACGTCAAGGCCGGCGGCAAGGAAACGCTGACCATCTCGGTCGACATTTCCGCTGATAAAAATGGTTCAGCCGCCTGGACGATGGTACTGGTGCGGTGATTGTGCAAAGACTTTCCAGGTTTACAAAACCTGGAAAGTCTGCAAAAGAACACGTGCATAGAAGTTTTTAGAGTTGAGTTAGTGAATTAAAACCCGGGAGCGGAGTACGCTCCGCTCCCGGTGTTTTGTACGGCTACCGGATAAAACAGGTTATTCAATCGTCAAACCATGATCAAAACATTTACCTTCTTATTTGCCCTTTTTGTTCCCCTTTTCATCCAGGCTCAGATCTCCGGCAAAGTCACCGACGCCGCCGGAGAAGGCCTGCCGGGCGTAACCATCAATATCAAAGGCACTACCAACGGCGCTACCACGGATTACAACGGACAATACCGCCTGGCCGCCGCTGCCGACGGCATCCTGATCTTTCGCTACACGGGCTTTGCCACCAAAGAAATTCCCGTCGCCGGCCAAAACGTCATCGACGTGGTGATGGATGAAGAAATCCAAACCATTGAGGGCGTGGTGGTGATCGGCTACGGCACTCAAAAGAAAAAAGACCTCACCACGGCCGTGGTGACCATCGATGAAAAGGCCATCCAGGACCGCCCCCTCGTTTCCGCGGCCGAAGCCCTGCAGGGTAAGGCCGCGGGCGTACAGGTGGTACAGCCCTCCGGCAAACCCGGCGGCGACATTTCGGTGCGCGTGCGGGGCGCCACCTCCGTGCTGGCCGGCAACGAACCGCTGTACGTGGTGGACGGCGTGCCCACTACCGACATCCGGGGTCTGAACCCCATCGACATCGAAACGATGACGGTGCTGAAAGACGCCTCTTCGGCCGCTATCTACGGCGCGCGGGCTGCCAACGGCGTGGTGCTCATCACCACCAAACGCGGAAAGGAAGACGCGCCCTTCATCCGCTTCAACGCCTACACCGGTTTTTCCGACCTGCGGAAAACGGTGGAAGTGCTCAGCACCAAAAGATACCGCGATCTGATAGACGAGATCATTCCCGGCTCGCTGGATCCCGCTGCCACGGATTACACCAACTGGAGCGACAAAGTGTTCGGCATCGGCAAAAACCAGAGCTATCAACTGGCTTTCGGCGGCGGCAGCGCGAAATCGCGCTACATGTTGTCGGCCAATTACCTCAACAACGAGGGCATCGTCAAACCCGCCCGCTTCGACCGCTTTTCCGTGCGCCTTAACCTCGACAACCAGTTGCGGGACTGGCTGAAAGTCGGCACCAACCTCAACGTGCTCAGCTCTAAGACCAAAGACACGCCCGACAACGCCAGCTCGGGTCGCGGCGGCGTCATCATGAGCGCCCTGAACACACCGCCCTTCCTCAACGTGTATAAAAAAGACGGCAGCGGGCAGTTCGACCCCAACCCCTTCCAGCCTTCCTGGGAAAATCCCATCGCCTATATGGAAGGCCCCGACCAGGAACAAACCGACAACCGCCTGTTCGGGAACATCAACGCCGAGGCTACCATCATCGAAGGGCTGTCGCTGAAAACCAACGTCGGCGTGGACGTCAACAACCACCAGTGGGACTACTATCTCGACCCTTTCCGCACCAACTTCGGCCGCGACCAGAACGGCATAGGTCGCGCCGACAAATCGAACACCGTATCCTGGCTCTGGGAAAACACGCTGAACTACGCCAAGTCCTTTGGCCGGAACAACGTGGGCTTTCTCGCCGGCAGCAGTATTCAGAAACTGAAATGGAGCGATTCCTACATTCAGGGGAACGACTTCCCGTCCGACGTTTCCGTCAAAACCCTTAATGCTGCCAACAACGTGTTTGGAAATACCAGCGTGGAAGAGTGGTCGCTGGCCTCTTTCTTCGGCCGCGTTACATACGATTTTGACAGCAAATACCTGCTCACCGCCACCATGCGCCGCGACGGATCTTCCAAACTGGCCCAACACTGGGGTACCATGCCCTCCGTTTCCGCCGGCTGGCGCATTTCCGCCGAACCGTTCATGCAGGGACTCGATTTTATCTACGACCTGAAACTGCGCGCCGGTTGGGGCAAGAACGGCAACCAGGAAGGTATACCCAATTACGCCCGCTACGGCCTCGTGTCGTACTACCGCCGCGCCCTGACCAACCCGCTCTCCGGTCCGGCTGCCGTGCAGGTCACCTACGGCAACCCCGACCTGCGCTGGGAAACCACCACGCAATCCAACGTCGGCATCGACCTGACCCTCTGGAACGGCCGCGCCACCTTTATCTTCGACGCTTACCTGAAAAAAACGGACGACGTGCTGCTGAACGTGCAACTGTCCAATTCCCTGCCCATCACCACGATCCAGACCAA
>CALEYM010000409.1 GCA_937926185.1 uncultured Bacteroidota bacterium
TTTTTCCGACTTTCAGCAGTTATCCAGAGTACTGACTTTTTGCACAACCCCTAAAACCGCGACGAACTCAAAATAATATTTTACACACAGATTCAGGTTTTCCTGTTCCTTGACTTTTTACACAACCCTTACTTCTCTTCTAACCTGAATCCCCAAAATAATCATTTCCCGGGCCCATATCATGAAAAAGGCGGCTATTTCCGAATTCCTAACCCTGAACCTTCCCTCTTTCACTTTTCCCGACCTTTTCCAAGCGGATAAACTGGCCGAACTCACCGAAATCTTCTACAATGAGGTTCGTTCGCAAAATCCGGCGCTGTTCGAACGTTTCGACGACTACCGGAAGGCGCAGGGCGCCGGCTATGAAGTGACGGAAAGCTCCGCCATCCTGGTCGAAATGGCGCCTTACCTCGATGCGTTCGTGGCCAGGATATTCGGCGTGGAGGCGGAAATGAAAATCAAAAAGATCACGGCCGGCCGGGAGCGTATCCTGTTCAAATTCAGAAGAGACTTTTTTAACCGCCGGGCCCTGAAAAAATACACCCGCGAACAAGCAGAAGCCTTCGACAGTCATTTTCTGAATGCACAGTTCGAAGCCTTGAAAAAAGGGTTTTCCGGCATCCCCGCCGGCGATGCCGAACTCGAAATGGCAGCCGGTTTCTCCGAACTATGGGAGATCGAACGCGGCATTAAAGCGCCGCTGACCGAAGAAAACAGGGCATATCTTACCGCTTACCGGCAACGCCTGCAAAACGAAAAATCCCTTGCCGGCATTTCGCCCCAAAACGATAGTGAAGAGGCCCTGAAGCAGTTCCTTTCCGACGCGCTCGGCGTGTGTGAACAATGGCTGGTATACCATTATTATTTGGAAACAGCCGAAATGCGCCACTGGGTGATGTTCAAACAACCCATGAAGATCGACTTCGAACACCTGGTGGAACTGGACGTCGTTCAACCGGATTTCAATGTCGGCCCGGCCGCTCATTACCGCCGCCGCGACGGCTTCGACCTCACCGACGAACGCTACGAGCCCCGCGAGATCATGCGCGAGATCGATTACTGCGTCTTTTGCCACGAACGCGACAAGGACTCCTGCTCCAAGGGCTTTCCCGACAACGGCGCCTTCAAAAAAAACCCGCTGGGCAACGAGTTGCAGGGCTGCCCGCTCGACCAAAAGATTTCCGAATCCAATTTCGTGGGCAATAACGGCGAGGTGATCGGCGCCCTCGCGATCATCATGATCGACAACCCGATGTGCCCCGGCACCGGCCACCGGATATGCAACGACTGCATGAAATCCTGTATTTACCAAAAACTGGAGCCGGTGAACATTCCCCAGATCGAAACGCGGCTGCTCACCGAGGTACTGCACCTGCCCTGGGGGTTTGAAATTTACTCCCTGCTCACGCGCTGGAACCCCTTGAATGTAAAACGGCCGCATGTTTTACCTCACAACGGCAAAAAAATCCTGGTGGTGGGCATGGGTCCGGCCGGCTACACCCTGGCGCACTATCTGCTCAACGAAGGTTTTGCCGTGGTGGGCATCGACGGTTTGAAAATAGAGCCGCTGCCAGAAGAACTTACCGGCGATCGCGGTAGCGGGTTCAAACCTTTGCGGGATTATGCCTCCATCTACGAAAAACTGAGCGAGCGGGTACTGCTCGGCTTTGGCGGCGTGTCGGAGTACGGCATCACGGTGCGCTGGGATAAAAACTTTCTCACGGTCATCTACCTCAACCTGCTGCGCCGGGAGTTTTTCCGCCTCTACGATGGTATTCGTTTCGGCGGTACTTTGACTGTTGAAGATGCCTGGGACATGGGATTCGACCACGTCTGTTTCGCCACCGGCGCCGGCAAACCGACCTTCGTGCCGATGAAAAACAACCTGATCCGGGGCATCCGCAAAGCCAGCGATTTTCTCATGGCCCTGCAACTGACCGGCGCCGGCAAGAAGGACTCGATGGCAAATCTCCAGGTGCGCCTACCGGCCATCGTTATCGGCGGCGGCCTCACGGCCATCGACACGGCCACCGAACTGATGGCCTATTATCCCGTGCAGGTGACAAAAGTCAAACACCGCTATGAAACCCTGTGCGCGCATTTCGGCGCCAAACAGATAGACGGCATGTACTCCCCGGAAGAAAAACAGATACTCGACACCTTTCTGGAACACGCAAACGCCGTGGAAGCCGAGCGCGAACGGGCCCGGAAAGCCGGCGAAAAGCCGGATTTTATCCCGCTGATCCGTACCTGGGGCGGCGTGCACCTGTACTACCGGAAATCGATGAACGACTCCCCGGCCTACCGCCTGAATCACGAAGAGATCATCAAGGCGCTGGAAGAGGGCATCGCTTTCGTGGAAAAAATGTCGCCGCTCGAAGCAGTTCCCGACGAGTGGGGCGCGCTGAAGGAAATGGTGTTTGAACGCCAGGGACTGGTGGAAGGTAAATGGAGAAACACAGGAGAAATACAACGGATCCCTGCCCGCACGCTGATGGTGGCAGCGGGTACGGTGCCCAACGTGATGTACGAGCGCGAATATCCCGGCACCTTCCAACTCGACAAGTGGCAGGAGTTTTTCCAAAGCTATACGAAGGAGAATGGACAACTCAAAAAAGCCGAGGAGGGCGAAACCGGCTTCTTTACCTCTTACGAGAAAAACGGAAAATACATCACCATCTACGGCGACAATCACCCCGTGTACGAAGGCAACGTGGTGAAAGCCATGGCCTCGGCTAAAAACGGCTATAAAAAGGTGGCCGCCCTGTTCGAAGATGAATTAAAAAAGACGCTCTCGCTGAATGGTCAGGCTAAAGCCGCCTGGCATTCCTTTATTACCAAACTCGACGACCAGTTCAAACCTTACGTGGTGAAAGTGGAGCGGCTCACGCCGACCATTACCGAAGTGGTGGTGTACGCGCCCGTGGCCGCGCGGAAATTTCAGCCCGGACAGTTTTTCCGCCTGCAAAACTACGAGGTGGATTCCCGGCGGCTGGAAAATACCCTGCTGATGATGGAAGGCCTTGCCCTCACCGGCGCCTGGGTGGATGTGGAAAAAGGGCTGTTGGGCATGATCGTGCTGGAAGTGGGCGCCAGCTCGCGTATGGTGAGTATGCTCAAACCCGGGCAGCGGGTGGTGGTCATGGGCCCCACCGGAACGCCGACGGAGGTGCCGGAAAACGAAACCCTGCTCCTGCTCGGCGGCGGTCTGGGCAACGCGGTGCTGTTCTCCATTGCCAAAGCGGCCAAAGAACGGGGTTGCCGGGTGATCTACTTTGCCGGCTACAAAAAAGGGGCGGATTTTTACAAACGCGAAGAAATCGAAGCGGCCACCGACGTGGTCGTGTACAGCGTGGACGCCGGCGAACCGATTCCGGCCATACGGCCACAGGACAAGTCTTTTGTCGGCAACATCATACAGGCCATGATCGCCTACGCCACCGGCGAGCTGGGCGACGTGCCCATACCCCTGAGCGATGCCACCCGCATCATCGCTATCGGCTCCGACCGCATGATGGCCGCCGTGAGCGCGGCGCGGCATACCACCCTGAAACCGTGCCTACACGCCGAACACGTGGGCATCGCCTCCATCAACTCACCCATGCAGTGCATGATGAAGGCCATCTGCGCGCAATGCCTGCAACGGCATGTTAACCACGAAACCGGCAAGGAAGAATTCGTTTTCAGCTGCGTCAACCAGGATCAGTGCATGGACGACGTCGATTTCCAAAACCTGAACGCCCGCCTCCAGGCCAACAACGTGGTGGAAAAACTGACGGACAAGTGGCTGAATTATATTTTTGAAAAACATGCGGTGGAGCGGGTTTAGGTGGCTGACGATGTCGCTGCTGGTCGAAGTCTTCAGACTTCGACCTTATATCCCTCGGACTTTGTCCGCTTATAATTTTTTTCCGGACTAAGTCCGGCAGATACGTGTGAAAAATATTATTTTGAGTTTGTCGCGGTTTTAGACTTTCCAAGTTTTAAAAACTTGGAA
>CALEYM010000410.1 GCA_937926185.1 uncultured Bacteroidota bacterium
AGTTTTAAAAACTTGGAAAGTCTGCACGATAACGAATAATATTTTTCCGACTTTCGGCAGTTATCCGGAGTACTGACTTTTTGCACACCCCCTACCAACCATAACCGATTTAACACACGCTTTATGAAAACTACGTTACCCTGTGTTTTAATCCCCTCGCCACGTTTACGAAACTTTTTAAGTTTCGTAAACGTCCATCTTCCCTGCATATTAGCTTTGTTCCTCTCTCCTACCCTGCAAGCCCAAACCTCCGACGCCGTTCTGGATTCGCTCTGGCGCGAGTATATCCGCAAATACAAGGACATTGCCATGGACGAAATGGAACGCAGCGGCGTGCCGGCCAGTATCAAACTGGCGCAGGGCATCCTCGAAAGCCGCGCCGGCACCAGCGAACTGGCCGTAAACGGCAACAACCATTTTGGTATCAAATGCGGAAAAGGCTGGAAGAGCGGCCGCTATTTCAAAAACGACGACGAGCGCAACAAAAAAGGCGAACGCATCAACTCCTGTTTCCGCAAATACCACAGCGTGGTGGAATGTTTCGCCGACCACAGCGAGTTTATCCGAAACCCGGAAAAACGACACCGCTACGGCTTTTTGTTCGAACTGGATCCGCTGGATTACAAAGCCTGGGCGCGGGGTTTGCAGGAGGCCGGCTATTCCTCCGTGCACTACTATGCCGACCGGCTGATCTTCTTTATCGAACGTTACCGCCTGCACGAATACGACGCGCTGGCCGTCAACGGCCGGGTAGCCCTGAAACGGCTGGCCCAGGTGAACGACGTCAAAATGGTGCAGGCCCGCTCCGGCGAAACCCTGTCGGATATTGCTGAATTGTACAAACTACCATTGGATAACCTGCTTCAATACAACGACTTCAATTACACCCCGGATAATCCGCCGGGCATGGGCGCCTGGGTGTATGTGCAAAATAAACGCGAGCACTGGAACGGCGCCGCGATCTTCCACTCCGTGGAACAGGAACAAAGCCTGTTCGACATCGCGCAACTGTACGGCCTGCAGATAGCGGCCCTGCGGAAACTGAACGGCCTGCAAAGCGGCGAGGAGCCCGCTGCCGGCGAACGCCTGCGCCTGCGCGGAAAACCCGCTCCGGGAGAAAAAGTACGGCTCCGGACAGACACCGCGGCGCCTGCCGAAGCGCCGGACGCCGGGCCGGACACAGCCGCGCCCGCCATGGAAACCGTGGCCGCCAACGGATTTATCGTGGAAATGCTGCCCGAAGAACCCCTGGCCATGCCGGCGCCCGTTCATTGGCCGGCAGTACCGGATTCCGCGCGCGCCACACCCGTCGATCCTTCCGTCCTGCTGCTGGATCATGAAGACCCCGCCCCGCTGATCGTGTTCGATACCGCTACCGGTAAAACGGAAACGTATCATACTGTTTCCAGGGGCGATACGTTATACAGCATTGCCCGGAAATACGGCGTGAGCACCCAACGGCTTCGGAAAATGAACGGGATGACAGACAACGTCGTCAAAATCGGTCAATCTTTGCGCGTGAATTGATTGTAATGTCAGTGATTCCCGCATCTTTACGCCTGATTTCGCCTTCACTACCAATCCGCATAACTATGAAACAATGGCTTATTCTGCTTCCGGCCATCCTGCTGATGGCAGCCTGTTCCACCTTCCGCTCGTCCAAAACGTCCGGCACGGAAACGCCCGCCACTACCACGCCCAAAACGATGGCCGCCGGCGGCGTCAGCAACGCCCAGACGGATTACATAGATAAATATAAAGACGCCGCGATCAGTGAAATGCAACGCGCCGGCATCCCTGCCTCCATTACCCTGGCGCAAGGCATCCTCGAAAGCGCCTCGGGACAAAGCGAGCTGGCCCGCACGGCCAACAACCACTTCGGTATCAAGTGCGGCAACAACTGGAGCGGCAAATCCTATCACAAAAAAGACGACGACCGCGGTTCCGACGGCAACCTCGTCGAATCCTGCTTCCGCAAATACGAAAACCCCGACCAGAGCTTTTTCGATCACAGCGAGTTTCTGCGCGACCCCCGCAAAAGCAACCGCTATGGCTTCCTGTTCAACCTGGATAAACGCGACTACCGAAACTGGGCGCGCGGCCTGCAATCGGCCGGCTATGCCACTTCTCAAACCTACGCCGACCAACTGATCGACCTGATCGAGCGCCTGCGCCTGTACGACTACGACCAGCCCGGCGGCAACGACATCAAACCCGGCGGCGTGATACCCGTCAACGTGCCGCCCCAGCAACGGATCGGTCGCGTGAACGACGTGAAATGCGTCAACAGCCGGGAGGGCGAAACCCTCGCCGACGTCGCCCGCATCTACCAGCTCAAACCCGACAAAGTAGCCGACTACAACGACCGCGCCTACGCGCCCGGCCAGGCCATCCCCGCGGGCACCCGCATTTTTATCCAGAGCAAACGCAACAGCTGGCACGGCCAGGCCACCCACCACTTCGTCCGGGAAAATCAAACCATGATCGACATCGCGCAGCAATACGGCATCAAAATCGACAAACTGCTGGAATGTAACGGCCTGACACGCGGCCAGGAGCCCGCCGCCAATGAAAAGATACGCCTGCGGGGCAAACGCTCTTCCGGTGAAAACATACGCCTGCGCAGCCAAACCGACGACAGCACCGACCCCACCCCTGCCGAACCTGCCGCCACCGCCCCCGGCAGCATGACGACCGACAACAACGTGCTGTTCGAAATGACGCCCGACGCGGTAAAACCCACGACCCCGCCCGCCAACGGCGCGGGCACCGGCGGCAACATGCCCGGCAAACCCGCCA
Source organism: uncultured Bacteroidota bacterium (assembly GCA_937926185.1). Taxonomy (GTDB): domain Bacteria; phylum Bacteroidota; class Bacteroidia; order Chitinophagales; family Saprospiraceae; genus M3007. Next base: position 2,800 of record CALEYM010000410.1, read on the forward strand.
CCACGGGCGTCCCCTACCCACCCGACCCGGCGCCGGCATCCACCACTACCACCTCTGCCCCGGGCACGATCCAGACGCCCGGCACGCCCGCTCCGCAAACGGTTCCCGGTACGGCCGCGGGCGCTTATCACACGGTGGTCAAAGGCGATACGCTGTACAATATTTCCCGGCGTTACGGCATCACGGTTGCCCGCATCAAACAGATGAACAATATGACCAGCGACAACATTCAAATCGGACAATCGCTTCGTATTCAATAGATTGTTGCCAAACTATGCTTCGCTCCGTTTTATTTACAACCATACTGTGCGGTTTCCTGAGCTTGAACGCCCAGACCAACCGCGCGCTCTCCGACAGCGCATACATCAGCCTGATCACCGTGGCGCCCGGACCCTTTTTATACAGCACCTTCGGACACAGCGCGCTCAGGGTGCACGATCCGCTGAACCGCCTCGACCGGGTGTACAATTACGGCACCTTCGATTTTCAACAACCCAATTTTTTGCTGAAGTTCTGCCGGGGCCGCCTGCTCTATTTCCTCGACGTGGAAACGTACCGCAACTTTGAATACGGAAACATTTACGACCGCCGGCCCATGCGCGAACAAATTTTCCGCATGACGCCCGAACAACGCCAGCGCCTGTTCGATTTGTTGCAGGAAAATGCCCGCCAGGAAAACCGCTATTACAAGTACGAATTTTTCTACGACAACTGCGCCACACGCGTCCGCGACATCGTCAAGGAATGCTTTTTTCACCAGATCACCTTCGACAGCAGCGGACTTCCCATGGGCGCCACCATGCGCCAACTGCTGCACCAATACCTGCCCAACATGCCCTGGACACAGTTCGGCATCGACCTGCTGATCGGCTTGCCCGCCGACCACGTTGCCCGGCCGGAAGAGTATATGTTCCTGCCCGATTATATGCACGACCTGTTCGCCAAAGCCCGCACCAGCGACAATGCCCTGCTGGTACAATCGGAACGCCCGATCCCCGATTACCCGCTGCCGCCCTTACCCACTTACAAAGCCGGCTTTTTCGACAGCCCCCTGCTCGTGATGTGCCTGGTGGCCCTGATCGGCCTGCTCAGCATGGCGCATCCGGTTACCGAACTCGTTTTCGACAAAATTTTCTGGTTTGTCCTCGGCGCCGCCGGCCTGCTGATGCTACTCATGTGGGTAGCCACCGACCATAGCGCCACCAAAAGCAACCTGAACCTGCTTTGGGCGCTGCCTACAAACCTGTTCTACTTCTGGCGCCGAACCCGTACCGAATGGGTGGAAAATTACTTCATGGGCGTGGGCGCCATCGCCGCCCTCACCCTCCTGTTCTGGTTTTTCCTGCCACAGCAATTGCCCGTTGCAGCCATGCCCATCGCCGGGCTGGTGGTAGTAAAATCGCTGTGGCGGCGGTTTTGGAAAAAAGATGTGCTGGAAGGTGGAAGTCGATGAACGGTGAGTAAGATACAACATCACCATTCACAGGCGATGAGGGAATTTAGAATAATAAATTTTTTAGTGCCAAAGATTTAATTGCCAAAGTCCTTCTTCCGCACAGTGCGGCAAAGCAGTATTTATTTTTCTTCGTTACTTTGTGATTTCATAAGGTCAAATTTTTGGCAAAAATCGATCATGCTTTTTGAAGAATTCAAATATTTCAGTTATCAATTTCCTGAGCCGCAGTACTTAGGGGCTAAACACACACATTTGGCATGGTTGAATAAATTCATTCCATCCAATGTCCACTCTGCTATAGATGCTTTTGCAGGATCACAGTCAGTTGCCTTTTTGTTGAAGCAACGGGGTTTTAGCGTTATTACAAACGATTTCCTTAATTTCAATCATCAAAT
>CALEYM010000411.1 GCA_937926185.1 uncultured Bacteroidota bacterium
AGGGTTTAGAGGGTTTAGAGGGTTTAGAGGGTTTAGAGGGTTTAGAGGGTTTAGATAGTTTAGTAATTGGATTTATGCAAAAAAACAACGCGCTCATTCTCGTCACCGGCGGTACCGGTTTCATCGGCTCTTACCTTATACGTTTATTAGTCAAAAACGGCTACCGCGTACGCGCCCTGCGCCGGGCAGGCAGCCCGATGGTTCTGGTTCGGGAAGTAGCCGATCTGGTGGACTGGGTGGAAGCCGACGTCACCGACATCGTGGCCCTTGAAGATGCCTTTGCCGGCGTGACGCATGTGTGCCACTGTGCCGCCATGGTCTCCTTTCATCCGCGCGATGTAGAGCGCATGATGAACATCAACGTGGAAGGCACGGCCAATATCGTGAACCTATGCCTGCACTTCGGCGTACAAAAACTGGTGCACGTCAGTAGTATTGCCGCTTTTGGCCGCTCCAAAACACGTCCGAACCTCGACGAAAACTGCAAGTGGATTCAAAGCAAAGGCAACAGCCGGTACGCCATCAGTAAATACCAGTCGGAGCAGGAGGTATGGCGGGGCGATGCCGAGGGGCTGCCCGTGGCGGTCGTCAACCCCTCGGTGGTGCTGGGCAGCGGATTCTGGAATCTTGGTTCCGGACGCATCTTCAAACAATTATACGATGGTCTGAAGTTCTGGTCGGTAGGCCGCACCGGTTTCGTGGACGTGCGCGATGTGGCGCAATTCATGTTATTGCTGCTGGAAAGCGACATCAAAGGGGAACGCTACATCCTAAACGCCCAAAACCTGCCTTTTCGCGAGCTGTTTTTCATGGCTGCCGATGCCATAGGCGCCAAACGGCCTTTTATCAGGGTCACCCCCCTGCTCGCCCAGGTAGCCTGGCGGGTGGAATGGCTCAAGGAAAAGATTACCGGCGCTGAACCCGTGGTGACCAAAGAAAGCGCCACTGCCAGCGTATCGTCCTTTTACTATGCCAACGCAAAGTCGCTCACCGTTCCGGGCTTTTCCTACCGCCCGCTGGAACAAACCGTGCAGGAAACGGGAGCGCAGTTTCTGGAGGCCGTAAAAGACGGCTTCGGAGCGCGGGTGTTGCCCTTATGATCCTAAAGCCTGTTTTTTCTATATCGCTCCCGGTTGGCAAAGCGGATCTCGCCGATTTTTTTCCGTATAAACGTTTCCTTCTCAGTTTCGGGCAACTCCGGTAAAACATCTACGTCCGGCCGGTCCCGAAACCTGGAATAGTCGCCCCGGGAATCTTCATTCGATGGGTTAACGCCAAAAATCAGGCTGCTGGCCGGTACCGTAAGGCAGGCCAAACTCCAGTTTTGCTCTTTTTTCTTTTTGACTTCAAAAAAATAAAGCAAGGCCGGGCGGTTCCAACGGCTGGTCTGATGGCGGCTCCGGAACCGGATGGAGTCTGGTTCCCGGATTTGATCGCGGGCTTCATCCACTAAAATCGACCGCAGCAGGGCAATCGTATCCGAAAACCAGGCACTGTACGACGACGCCAGCCCAGCCCCGGCCAGTTGTCGGTACAGGTGGATGCGGGTGCGGTCGTCTTCCGTATAAGCGCGCAGGGTTTCCGCCGGAACCGTTTGGCCGTGTTTCAGCAGCAGGCACCAGGCCGTGATGCCGACAATTTTTTCCGGGCTTCGGGTGGCATCGAGAAACAGATTTTTTACCCGGGCGTTTTTTGAAATAAAAGGCGCCAGCAGCCGCAGGTTTCGGCCCAGGATGGCGGGAACGCCGCCGGGGTCAGGAGGGTATCCGCCATAGTAACGGGCAAGTGCAGCATCCGAATGATCTTTCATTTCGGCATTATACCGCAATTTTTGAAGCGACAAGCCTGTTTCTTTTATCAGCCCCGGTATGATCCGGGCATAATCGGCAGGCCGGATCATTTTTTTCCGGGCCAGTTTTTCGAGCAAATCCAGAGACATTTCACGGTATTCCGTCTGCCGGGACAAACGGAGAAAATCCCGGTACATTTTTACTGTCAATTGCAGGGTATCTTCAAAACGCCGGAACAAACCGCGTTGGCCTTCGTCCGTCAGATAAACCGGTTCCCGGTTCAGTCGTTTTAAAACCGCTTTGAAAGCAGGCCCGGTTTGCATTTCTGCCATAAAGCGCAAAACCGTTTGCCGGTATCGGGCCGAATCGGGATATCGATCGAAGAAAGTTTGCAGGTAGTTCAGCGCCCCTGGCTGTTCGGAAGTGCTGATGTACGACAATAATAATTCCCGGTGCTGGTACCGGAGTTTGCCAAAGTCCGGGTGCCCGACAGCGGCGCATAGGGCTGGAAAATCCCGGGACTCGATACGTTGCCATACCCATCCCAGTTCTTCAAGCGCCTTTTTGCGAACCAGGCTATCGGCAGCATAGATGTTTTGCAACCAGGAGCGATTGCGCCTGCCGAAGGGAATATCGCCACTGGTCGTGTCGATAGGTTCGAAACGATCCATGACGGTGCGTATAAATTCGCTTTCCGGGGTCTCCAGTTGCACCGTGGCGCTCAATATATATATCCGGCCCGGCGTGGCCAGTACGCGCGCGCGAATGCCCCGGGTGCTGTTGGTGTCTGCCAGCAGAAACTTTCCACTCAGCAAGCGGGGGCTGTCATGGTTCCATTGTACATCTTTCAGGATCAGTTTTTTGTCATTTGTCAACATATTTTGCAAAAGCCTTCGCAGGGAGTCTGCCGTGGGCAGGCTTCGCAGCCGGAACATATCCTTCGAGAGAATAAAGACTTCTTCGCCCTGTAAAGGCAGCCTCACATACCGGACCTTGGTACCGGGCTCCTGCCAGGGAAAAATGTCCTCCTGTTTGTTTTTTCGCAGTCCTTCTTCTACAATTTTGCGCAGGCGGAGCACAAAGGGTGGGCGCGACGCGGCAGCCGGCGCCGGCGCCCTGGCCTGAAACATGACGGTAGAATCCGTGATAACTACCCAGTCGTCGGGGTAGCGGACAGGTTCGATGGCAAACGATTCAAAAAAGGACAGCGGCGCCGCATTGGTCCTTTTGCGGCAACCCAGCAGGTAATACCGCGGCCCGTCGATCGCCAGACGCAGGAAGTAATACGCGCTGTCGCGGTCGGACCGGAAGGAAACGTCCTGCATCGGGAATGGTTTGCCGGCCAACTGTCGCATCACGGGCGCCTGTTTGGTAAATGCCGCCGCTATCTTTTCTCCGATAATATTCAATTCAAAAGAGTCTTCTTCGATGTAATCCCAATCATGAAAATCGGCGCGGTAAAGCAGATAAACCGAGCTGTCAGCCGGATCTGCAGCCGCTGCAAGCCGGCGCCCGGCTTCCGGGTCGGCGGTCGTATTGATAAAGGGGGCCGCCGGAAAACGAACCCGAAACCCTCCCTGTGGCGGATGGAGCTCAAAGGAGGCGCCGGCAGGGGCGGGCGGGGTCGCATTAAAACGGATGCTGTTCAGAAATTGAGTTCCTTCCGTTCCCAGGGCATAATTGCCGTTGCCTCCCGCGGCGAACAGGAATACATTGAACGGCGTGACCAATATTTTATACCGGATAATATCGCCCCGGCGGGTACGGGTGGTGATCTCGTGACCCGGAAACGGTTCGTCCAGGCGTTTGCGTTCCTGGATTTTGCCCGGAATTTTTTCATAGATCATGCTGTCCAGACGCTCCGCGATATATGCGGGGCTTTGACCATTCCAAAGGCCGTAGGTTTGTATATGGTAAACGGCGTAATAAGCGCCGTTGCTCATATCCGTACAGAGTTGTTGTTCCAGCCCGGGCATTTCCATGGTCTGAAAAAATGTGCCGGGGGCTTCCACCGACCAGGTAGAATCGGCCAACCATTGCCGGGAAAACTGCACTGGATAGTGCAGGGCGTCGATGGAATCCTTTACCGCTTTGCTGTTTAGGTCGCTAAACTGCACCGGTCGCAGCGCATAGCCTTTTTGGCGCAACATCCGGATAAGGCCGGTTTCGCCCGGCAGGTGGGCAGCCCCAACCGCTGAAAATAATGCCGTTCCGCTTTGTAGAATGGAATCGATACGCCGGGCCATGATCAGATTGCGTTCATCCTGCATCCAGCGCTGGAAATTTTTGCCCGGACTCATCATTTTATTCAGCGAGTCGAGCAGGGAAAGGTCTTGGTTCCTGTACGCTTCTTCGATAGTGGTACGGTCGAACAGGCCGGGATAGTAGTGGCGGTCGCCGTCATCTTCCGCTTCCTCGTCGGGCAACTGTGCCCGCACGTACGCTTCGTAGCTGCCTTCAAGGGTTTCCAGGCCTATGACCTTCTTGCCCAGTTTACGACCGGCCTGAAAAATGAACAGGTCGAGGTAAGTATCTTCTTCGTAATCCTGCCGGTACTGGTTCGAGCGGTACAGAAATTCGTTCGTCATACGCGGCCTGGCCGATAATATGGCGCCAAGCAGTTGATTATCGGGGGTGGGGAATGCGAACAGATCGTTGTACAGGTCTCCTTGTGTAGACTGGCGGATGTTGGACTGTTCAATGTCGCCATCCAGGTGGTCGCTTTCCTGCGCTTCCAGCATTTCGGTAAACGCTTGCCATTGGTCGTGGTCTGTTTCGAGGGCCACCATATCGGTTTGCTTGAGCGCGATAAAGAACGAATCGCTCAGGTTAAAGGCCAGCTTTTCCGGCACGTGCATCGTGCCGTATAAATAACCCGGCCGCGTGATGCCGTGGCCGGAAATTTCCCAGAGCAGGCCTTTTAGTTTTTCAGGACGATCCTGTGCTTTCAGGGAACCACATAAGAGGGACAAAACAAGGGGCAGTATCAGGCGCAGCATACAGAGGGAAATGTTAAAATTTGAATTAAAACGCGCTCAAAGGTGGGAAAAGTGTTTCAGGAAACCAGTTCCAGAAATTCACTCATGATCATGGCCGTGGCGCCCCAAACCATGCGGCCATCCACGTCGAAGTAGGGCACGTCTTTCAGCGTAATGCCAATATGGAGCGTCAGGTCGGTTTTTTTCCGGTTTTCCGGGGCCTGAAAAACGGACAAAGCAGGAGTCAGTACGGCTTCCACCTCGCCGGGTTGAGGATTAAATACCGGCGCGCCCTCCAGTATACCGACAAAGGGATGCACCAGGAAATTGCTCACGGGAATATACAAGTTGGTCAACTGGCCCAGGATTTTCACCTGTCCGGCCGGGACGCCAATTTCTTCTTCTGTTTCCCGCAAAGCCACGTTGGCCAACGCTCCGTCGCTTTCTTCCCAGCGGCCGCCCGGAAAACTCACCTGCCCGCCGTGCCGGTCGCGGGGGTTGGCCGTGCGCTCGATCAGAATGGTATGCCAGCCGCCTTCGTGCCAGTGCAGCAGGTTGAGCACACAGGCCACCCGGGCGTCGGGAGGCGGCGTGGGGGCAAGCCCCAGTTCCTGCAAACGCCGCAGGCTGGCCATTTTGTATTGCGCTTCCCGGCCAGGCAAAGGGCCGGCCAGGCGGCCGCGCAGA
>CALEYM010000412.1 GCA_937926185.1 uncultured Bacteroidota bacterium
GCACTGAGCGATTCGGTCAGATCGCCGCGTTTTTCAACTGCCCGCCAGAAGACCTGCTGACCGCCACGCCGGAAGAAGTGTATTTGCAGTTGTGCCGGACGGGCGACTAAGGCCCGTGTTCGCCTGTACGCCCGACCTGTTCCCCGAACTGATGGCCGCTGCCATCTCCAAACGGGATTTGAAGCAGTGGGCAGGGGAGAACGAGGTGGTGTTGAAGGGGTAGGGGGAAATAAAAAAAGTGTTCTGCCCGGGGCCTGTCTTTATTTGCGAAATATTGAAAATCAGCAAATTAAGATTTTTACTTCCCCAAGAAGAACACTTTGCAGGATTTAGCCGCTACAGGGCAGTTTACTTGCCCGTTCTGGAATTTTTGATTTCCAGCACTTCTTTGCGCAGGTTTTGGGCCAGGTCTTTCAGCTCCTGCATGGCTTTGCGCACACGGCCGCCGGCGGCGTTGTTTCCGCTAACGAATTTGGCTACGTCGGCCTCGGCTTCGGCTACTTTTTGTTTGATTTGTTCAAAAATTTTGCTCATAATGCAAATGGAGATGGTGAATAATGAAGCGGTAAATGTACGGGTTTATGACAATTTTCAACTTTCTATTTAATTTTTATCGAAAAAAATGCCTCAAAAAGCCGCTGCAAAGGCGCTTTACCGGGCATACACCATACCTTTCAGCATCACCCTGGTTTCGTTTGGGTAGGTATTCGCCGTAATATAAATGGTCTTTTTCTGCTCCCGCAGTTTGCCTTCCGTGTTGAATTTAGCTTTGATAACACCTTTGCCGCCAGGCTGGACCGGATCGCGCGGCCACTCCGGCACGGTGCAGCCGCAGCTGGAGCGGGCGCCGAGAATGGTCAGGGGGATATTGCCGGTATTGGTGAATTCAAATTCGTGCTCCACCACCTCGCCTTCCTTCGCTTCGCCGAAATCAAATTCCGGTTCGGTGTAAGTGATCCGGGCCAGTTGGTTGGTGTCGAGCGGAAGGTCGGCCGAAACCGGGTTGCGGATCAGGCTGCTGTTCGGGCCGCCGCCGCCGCGGATTTCCTGCACGGCTTCCGTGTTGCCGTCATTTTGGCAAGACGACCATAAGAAGCCGCATAGCGCGATCAAAAACAGGCTATTCTTCATATTAAGCAGATATTTGTGACTTGGGCCGCAAAGTTGGGCATTATTCATGGTTATGCGGAGCCCAAAAGTGATAAAATGCAAAAGATGTATTTCCTGGTGGGTCTAATGGGCTGCGGAAAAACGTGGTGGGGCCAACGTCTTGCCGAACGTTTAAACCTGCCTTTTGTTGACCTGGACGAGCAAATTGAAACAGGCGAGGATATGTCCATATCCGAAATTTTCAACCGCTTGGGCGAGGCGGGCTTCCGGCGCCTTGAACGGGAACAACTGCGCTGCCTGGCCGTCATGCCGGGGGCCGTGGTGGCCTTGGGCGGCGGCACGCCTTGCTTTTTCGATAACCTGGCGTGGATGAAAGCGCATGGTACTGTCATTTACCTGGACACGCCCGTATCCCTGATCGTTACCCGGCTCGCGGCAAACCATATAAGCCGTCCCTTGCTGGCAGACGCGCCTGGCCACGAATTGCAAAACCGCCTGGAGGAGATCTTGCGCCAACGGGAGCCCTTTTACCGGCAGGCGCATATTACGATCAATCAAAGCGGCGACGAGGATATGCTTCCTTTGCTGGAAGCGGCCATCGGGAAGTTTGATGCCAGTGGCGAACAGTAATCAACGCCCGGAACAAATTAGCCGGCCTGCTTCATCGGCGGTCAGCACGCCTTCGTCCAGCAAATAACCTATTACCTGGGCTACCTGATCGTGCCGGCGTTGAGGGAAGGCTTTTATCACTTCTTCCGGCGGCATTTTTTCCTGCCGCAGCACGGAAATGATCTTGCGTTCCAGCGCGGCAAAAACATCTGCCGGCACGTCCGATTCATTCCGCCCCGTGCACACATCGCATACCCCGCAGGGAGGGCTGTCTTGTTCGCCAAAGTAATTCAACAGCTGTTGGCCGCGGCAACGGCGCGTTTCCGCGTAGCGGATGGCCGCCTCCACCCGTTCTTCGGCGCGCTGCTTACGGAAGTTGAACAGGGCCGTATTCAGTTCCAGTCGCTCCGGACTGACGCGTTCGCGCAGGAAAGTCAGTTGCGGTTTATCTTTTTGCGGCAGGTACTCCAGAATATTCTCCTTTTGGGCCAGATGCAGCGTTTGTTCCACCGTTTCATAAGGCAGGTTGGCATATTTGGCCACATTGAGCAGACTGATATCCGAAAAATCGCGCTGTATCCCGGGGTAAGCCCGCAACAGCACTTTGGTGACCGTATCCGCCTGTTTGTTGCGCAACTGGTAGTCGTACAGCGCCTCCCTGCTTGCAGAAATCCGCAAACGCGCCGGCATACCGCCGGTATCGGAAACGGCAACCCAACCCTCCTGTTCCAGCAAACGAAGCGCCGCGTGGGCCATGCCTTGTTCGAGTTGGTACGTTTGGCAGAAATGCGGAAAATCAAAATCAAAACTTTCGCCGGCCCCCGCGCCGATGGCCAATTGGGTGTAGCTGCCGAGCGCCTGGTACACGCGTCTGATCTGGTCCATTTCGGGGTAAGCCGCCCGCAAATGGTAACGCAGCGTTTCCGCGTCGCCGGGCGTGTACAACAGCACGGAATAAGATTTTTTACCGTCCCGTCCCGCGCGACCTGCTTCCTGAAAATAGGCCTCCAGGCTTTCGGGCAGGTTGAGGTGCACGACGATCCGTACGTCCGGTTTGTCGATACCCATGCCGAATGCATTGGTGCAGGCCATGATGCGTACCTGACCATTCATCCAGGTTTCCTGCTTGGCGCTGCGCTCCTGAGGCGTGAGACCCGCGTGGTAGAAATCGGCGGATACGCGGTTTTCTTGCAAAAACCGGGCAATTTCTTTGGTTTCGCCTCTGCTGCGCAGGTAGATCAGTCCGCTCCCGGGCACATTGCGCAGGATGTCGAGCAGTTTTTCCCTTTTTTTGTTTTCATACAGGACGGAATAGGAGAGGTTTTGCCGGGCAAAACTTTGCTGAAAAACATGCGGTTGGGCAAAGCCCAGTTTTTCCTGGATGTCTTTAACCACCGGCGGTGTGGCCGTGGCCGTAAGCGCCAGCAGCGGAACGCCCGGCAACAATTGCCGGAAATCGGCTATCTGAAGGTAGGGCGGCCTGAAATCGTAACCCCACTGGCTGACGCAGTGGGCCTCGTCGACAGCCAGCAGGTTCACTTTCATACGTCCGGCGCGCGCGCCGATCAGTTCCGTTTGTAAACGTTCCGGACTGAGATACAATAATTTATAAGCGCCGTTACAGGCGTTTTCAATAACAATGTCCAGTTCGCGGCGGCTCATGCCGGCATGAACAGCCGCGGCAGGGATACCTCTTTTTTGCAGCTGCTGCACCTGGTCTTTCATCAGGGCGATCAAAGGAGAAACAACCAGGCATATACCCTCCCGGCACAAAGCCGGCACCTGGTAACATACGGATTTGCCGCCCCCGGTGGGCAGCAAGGCAAGCGTATCGCGACCCTCCAGTGCCGAGCGGATAATGTCTTCCTGCAAGGGCCGGAAGGCCGGATAACCCCAATATTGCCGCAGAATGGGCAGTGGTTCGGCGTAAGCAGCGGGCCTTTTCATTTCGAAGGCAAATATAACAGCAGGCCGGCAATAAGGGTTGATTTGGCTGGATGCGCAAGCCGGAACATAAAAAAGCCGGAATGTTGATCATCAACATTCCGGCTCGCGCGGAGGAGGAGGGATTCGAACCCCCGGTCCCGATTACTCGGGACGACGGTTTTCAAGACCGCTCCATTAAACCACTCTGGCACTCCTCCTTTTTTGGGTTTATGAGGGTTTATGAGGGTTTATGAGGGTTTATGAGGGTTTATGAGGGTT
>CALEYM010000413.1 GCA_937926185.1 uncultured Bacteroidota bacterium
GCGCGCCCGGTGGCGGCGGCGCCTTCGCCGGTGAGTGTCCGGTTCGGAGATTGTTGAGCCGACAGGGAAATGCAAAAAAAGAGCAGCAGACAGGACAGGAAAAATTTTTTCATAAGGGTTACGAGCAGTTTTTGTTTTGGTTGAACAAAAATATGAACGGGAACAGGATGGCCGCCATTGAAATCGACGACCGGTTTAATTTCTCCTGTCTAAGAGGGAATAAATCAGTTCGGGTTGCGTGCTTGCTACGACTTCAGGTGCAAAAAGATGGCATTTTGCTGCATCGCTGCGTGACGATTCTCATCTTCCGCGCGCTCAAAAATCATTGGCGGCAAAAGGATGGACAAGCAGCTTTGCAGCATATCTTAATTTAAACGCAATATGATGCGCGCTATACAACATTACCTGCCCAACCCCCGCCACGTGGAAATCAACCGCATTTTTGTCAAAGCCAACCCGGCAGAAGCCTGGCAAGCCGCCCGGCATTTCGATGCGGCCGCCATCCCCTGGGTGCGAACGCTCTTTAACATTCGCACGCTGCCCGACCGGCTGAAAGGCCGCCAGCCGAAGGAAGAGAAAATCTCCGTCGGCGTGGATCAGGTGACCGCCGACGGCAAGGGCTTCAGGCTGCTGCAGGAAATACCGGGCCGGGAGGTCGTGGTCGGTTCGGTAGGCCAGTTCTGGCATTTGAACATCCCGTTTGCGAACGTGGAGCCCGATGATTTCCGCGATTTTCAAACGCCGGGCTGGGGCAAACTCGCCTGGGCTATTTCCGTAGAACCCTACCGCGACGGCAGCACCATCAGCCTGGAACTGCGCACCACGGCCACCGACCAGCACAGCTGGGAAAAACTCAACAACTATTACCGGGTGATCGGTATCGGCTCCAAACTGATCCGCGAAGCCGCCATGTCGCACCTGGAAGCCGAACTGGGCAAAATGAAACTGCCCGACGACGACACCCGCATCCTGCCGGGCGACGACATTATACCCGATGCCCGATACATCCAAACCTACGCCGTCAATATCGAAGCGCCGGTATCCATCGTATGGCGCTACCTGATGCAGCTGGGTTGCGACCGCGCCGGCTGGTACAGCATCGACCTGCTGGATCATGGCGGCCAACCGAGCATCGATTATCTGGTGCCGGGTTGGGAAATGCGTCAACTGGGCGAACACCTCGACGCTACGCCGGCCCGCGACAGTTTTTTTACCGTGCAGGAAATCGAATACGAACGGTTTATGGTCATCGGCGGCCAAACCGAGCGCGCGGGCGGGCCCTTCAATATGAGCTGGGCCTTTGTGGTGGAACCTATCGGCACGGATGCCTGCCGCCTGATCTCCCGGGCCCGGATGAAAGCATCACCGCAATGGGCCGAGTGGCTGATGGGAAAAGTAGTTTATCCGCCGGTGCACGGCCTGATGTCGGGCGTACAATTAAAAACGATCCGCCGGCTGTCTGAACGCGACGCGGTTTGCCGGGTGGAACACGAGCTGACTATGGCCTAATTGAAACATGCGTGTTATACTTGCAGAATGAAAACTGCAACAAACGCAAATGCGCCCCTGCCGGCTTTGGCCGACACCCCCGAGCCGCCTTATTACGCCGTGATTTTCAGTACCATCCGAACGGAAGGCGACAACGGATATGAAGATATGGCGGAAAAAATGGCTGCACTGGCCGCTACCATGCCGGGTTATCTCGGTGTGGAAAGCGCCCGGAAGGAGATTGGCATCACGGTATCCTACTGGAAGGACCCCGAAAGTATCCGTCACTGGAAATACCAGGCCGACCACGTGATGGCCCGCGACAAGGGGCGGGAAAAATGGTATCGGTCGTACCGGCTGCGTGTGGCAAAGGTGGAGCGTCAGTACGGGTTTGAAAAGCCGTAGGGTGGCTATTTTTTTCGGGTAACAAAAGCCGAATCGCGCAGCCAGAAACGCCATTCCCAGGCGGCACATTCGCCGGCATAATCCACGCCGATACGGGGGCCGGCAACGATACTGGTTTCGGGGATGATCCGTCCCCGGTCTTCGATCCAAACGGGGGTTTCGGGATCGGTAAGGCTTTGACCGGTCCAGGCGGTGCTCAGGCCGAGCGCCTGGGAAAGGGCGCCGGGGCCGGTGGTTAGCCGGTGAAACAGGCTTCCTTGAAATCCTGCCCCCTGGCCCTTTCCTGGGGAAAAGCGGAGACGCGATACGGCGGCCCCTTCCACGTCACCCCTCGTAGAGTACACCGGAGAGCCTGTCGCGGTGTACTCTACGTCGCCCCTCTCCTTTAGGGGAGGGGTCGGGGGTGGGGTTTGCCGGCGCAGGCGCATAAATTCCAAACCTTCAAGCGGCTCTACGGCCCGTATCAAAATAGCATGCGCCACGTCTTCGGGCGCCGTCACCACGTTGAACAGGTGGTGAATGCCGTAACAAAGATAAATATATGCCGTACCGCCTTCCCGGAACATGACTTCGGTGCGTTTGGTGCGGCGGTTGTTCCAGGCATGGCAGGCGCGGTCGTCCGGGGCGCGGTAGGCTTCCACTTCGGTGATAATACCCGCGGTACGAATACGCTCGAATTGTGTAACGAGCACCTTGCCCAGTAGCTCCCGCGCCACCTGTACCACATCAGTGCGGCGATAAAAATCATTGGTCAGCCGTTTTCCGCTCATTTTTTCATTTCGACATATAAAAACCCGCAAATTCATCAAAATAGAAGGTACGGACACTATTTGCGGAAACAATTTTTTCGCCGTCATCCGATGCTTTTGTTCCATGACTTCGCAACTCGGCCATATAATATTCGTCCTGATATTTTATAAATTTCACACCGACATCATAGGAAAAATAGCGCCTGTCTTCTTTTCCCACTGCCCCTTCATTGTCTTCATGGGTCACCAACGACAATATTTTACCAAACCCATGCGTATCATAATATCTGCTCCAACTTGTCAGGTAACCCTGCCCCATATCGCCGCCGGGCAGTTCCAGCGCAAAATGATCTTTTCCAAACCTCACCAACGCCGCCTCCCCGGTATACCCTTCTGAAAGGCCGATCTCAAAAGCGGTAATCACCCAACCTGGAGCCGTTCGCTGAAATTTAGCGGCGCCGATAACCTGGGCGCCGTCAACCTGATCCATTTTTTCGGCTGAAATAAAAACGACGACGGCATATTGTCCGCCACTTTCATCACTGTATCGGAAAACAGTGTCTATCTCCGTGTAACACCAGCCCCGTTCATTCACCGGAAGGCTCCACCTGTCGAGGGGGCCGGGCTTCCACTTCGCTTTTTTCGTGCCGTACTTGCCCTTAACCATTGTTGAGGAACTAAATAGTGATTTCAGCAAAACATCCGGTTCGAGGGAACTGTAAAATGGCGCCCCAGGTTGGCTGTAAACGGCTGTTGCGGCGAGTAAGCAAACACAGACTAATCCCAATAAGCGCCTCATAATGAATGGCTTGAATTATTTTAAAATTTTAACCGCGTTCAAATCCGGCCGTACCCGGCGCTTGCGTTTCAACTCATAGTCATACACCGCCCGCCCCAGTTTGGCCAAAAATGGGTAACCGACCGCGCTGTAATCATATTTGTCGTCGTTAAAAACGCCGTCGGCGTTACAAAGGATCGTTGCGGCGAGGATAAATTCCACATTTTGATGAAAATCGGCCACGTATGCAACGTCCGTCACAGTACCATAGGCAACGCCCACTTTGTTGAATACGCGTACCGAGCCGTCCCGTTGATCTTTACTATCGCCAAAGAGGAAAAACTTGACGTAACTGTCCCAATAATGAGCGGTGTCGTAACGAGGGTAGTCACATTCGCGTGGAAAAATGCCCATGTATCGGTACAGGAAACGGTAGTCTTCCGGCGTCAGGTCAAACCGGTTTTGCTCCGGCACGGCATCGGGGAAAATGACCGCCCGCAGCATTTTTTCCATATCGGTCAACGCAAACCAGTTCTGATTGGAAAAATCAAAGGGCGCATTCACCAGGTTGTCGCGGTTATCGATATAGCCCCTTCCTTTTTGCAGGTGTGTTTGCGGGTTCACCCATTGGCGTTTGTCGTGCAATTCCGCTTGTTTCCAGCGGGTATGACCGGCAGCATCGAGAAAAGTGATCGGACTGGTGTATGCGTTGTCGCGCCCGCCGGCATAAAAACGGCGAACAATACCCGTGCGGGTGTAGCCTTTTGCCTGCAAAGCCTGGTTGATATAGGCGCGACCCAGAAACTCGAACAAATGGTTATAGGAAAGATTATCACTGACGGTAAAAATCCGCCGGATATCATGGGCGATGCCTGGCCGGTTGCCGGGGGCCGAGGTATCGGCAGAATAGTTTCGTTGGTAAGGCCTGAGCGAGTCAATCCGGTAGGGGGTATCTTTTGTCAGCGCCGGATATCCGCTCCGGCGCAGGTAATTGATCTTTTCCAATGCCAGCAGGGCCAGGGGCATTTTAACGGTGCTGGCCGGGTAGAAATAACGGGTGGAATCCACGTTCCAGTGCCAAGAGGTAAAATGCGGCATCTGGTATTTATCCCGGTCAATTTGGGTGTAAATGATCTGTACCTCGTACACATGGGGCTGCGACAGGATGCTGTCAAAATCGGCGGCATGCATCGCCAGTATCTTTTCCAGGGGATTGACGGCCTTTTTGCCGGCGATAAATACGGCCGGTTTACAACCCGCCAGACAGGCAATAAGCCCCAACGCGGCAAATAATTTATTCATGGTGCTGGAAACTTTTGAGGTTGTCTCAGCAGGCTTGAAAATTGGTCATTGTTCATTAAACATTTAAATTTATAATTATTAAATTTAAATTTTTTAAATATTTAAATGTTCAATTAATA
>CALEYM010000414.1 GCA_937926185.1 uncultured Bacteroidota bacterium
GTTTAGAGGGTTTAGAGGGTTTAGAGGGTTTAGAGGGTTTAGTATTTGGAACGTAATTTATTTCAAATGAAAATATTATCCCTGTTTATCTGTCTGCTTTGTTGCGCCGTTTATTTGTCTGCGCAGTCCGGAAAAATGCTGGAAGCCGTACGGCTCGATTGTTGTCCGGAGATAGACGGCTATTTGAACGATTCCTGCTGGCAGCGGCTGTCCGCGCTGGAAGAATTTACCACTTCCACCCCGGTTTTTGGCGAAACGCCCCAATGCCGCACTGAAGTCCGGCTTTTTTACACTGAAACGGCCCTGTACGTAGCGGCTCACTGTTACGACCCCGATGCCGGCGGTGTGCGCCGCGACGGCGGCATTCGCGATGGCGAACTGACGGGCGACTGGTTCCAAGTCAGTATCGACACCTGGAACGACGACCGGCTGAGCTTCGATTTTACGGTTTCGGCAGCGGGTATCCAACAGGACCTGCGCGACGGAACTGCCTGGGACGCCAACTGGCAAAGCGCCGTGGCGCTCCAAGCCGGCGGCTGGACGCTAGAAATGCGTATTCCTTACACCGCGCTGCGTTACCCCCGGATAACGGAACAAAACTGGGGCATACAATTCACCCGATTCGACCGCGGCCGGGGCGAGACCTCAACCTGGAGCCCGCAGGATCCGTTGGTGCAGGACCGCGTGCTGCAATTCGGTTCGCTCACCGGCCTGCAAAATATTCACCAGGAACGGCGTCATGCGCTGGCGATCCATACCAATACAGCCTATCAGTCGCCGGGTATATTCGTCACGTCCAATGGTTTGACACAGTCGGCCGGTATCGACGGGCGGTTGGGGCTGTCGGAAAGCGCCACACTGGATGTCACTGTATTGCCGCCGATAAGTGTTACAAAAGAAATCAGCAACCTTGGTTTTACGAGCCAGAGGGAGCTTCACATATCCGGCAATGCCCCTTTGCCCATGCCCCGGCAGCTGTTGGCGGAAGAAAGCGGTCTCTTTCAACTCGGCGCCGGCTCTCTGGAGCCCAACCCGGTTATCTCGCCATTTCAACTGAGCCGGCGCAGACCGCTGAATCCAGGGACATTTTTCACCGGTATTCACGAAAGCAAACTGCTGAACGCGGTAAAATTTACCGGCCGGACAAAAGGCAACTGGCGGGTGGGCGCCTATCATGCCACCTTGGGGCCGGTGAAAGCGGAAATTACCGATTTCAGCAGTAGCAGCAGTTTCAGCCAGGAAACCATTACCTACCAAAACCTGTCGGCCTACAACTACCTGAGCGCCGAATACATATTGCCCAACAACAGCTACGCCCGCGTTTCCAACGCCGCCATTTTGGCAGGAAGAGACATGAACACTTTTTTGCCCGGGGCGGATTTTCGTTTGCGCAACCGCGCCAATACCCTGGAGATCAGCGGCAATGCGCTGATGACCCTTCAGGAGGCGGACACCGCGCGCCGGCATGGGTATGCTTACAACCTTGCCTTGTCGCGGATCAACCGGCGCTGGGGCTGGTCGGTGGCGCATGAGGCGCGAAACCCCGAATACAGCCCTTTCCTGCTCGATCCCCTGCCTTTGAATGGCTTCAGGGGTTCTTCTTCCAACGCATTCGTGAACTACCGGGATTTCCAACCCCGCGGACCCTGGCTCAATCGCGACGCGCGCCTGGGTTTGTCGACATTTTGGGGTGTCAGGCCCGGCGAGCATAACGTGTGGACCATCGTATCGGCTTTTAATGTGCTCGACAGGCGATTCCGCCGTTTCACGCTTGGCGCCTCGCTGACGCCGCACAACCAGATTTTCCGGTACGAAAACGGCGGCGCCAGCCTCTCCCAAAAAGTAGCGCCCCGGGCAGGCCTTCAGCTGGGTTTTACCACGGATACGCGCCGGCGTTTCAGTGTAAGCAATACGATCGGCGGCCAAATACACCTGGAAGGTAAATTCCCGGCATTCCAGGATTCGTTCAGCGTTAGTTGGGTCATCAGCCGGCGTTTAACCCTGGGCGCCCGCGCATCGGTGAGGGCTCAACTGCAACAGTTATTCCTGCTGCCCACGCCCAGCCTTTGGGTTTTTGAACAACGCGATCACTGGATCGGTGAAAGCGTTCTGGAACTAAATTGGTACATGCATCCGCGTCTGCGCGCCTTTGGATGGGCGGGCATGCATTATCAAAACTTCATCAACCGCCGCGCGGTCGTATTTGATGGCGACGGCAGTCTGACCCCAATCGCTCATCCGACGGGCGCCGAGCCGGAATCCTATGCGGACTGGCAAGCGGAATTGGGCTTGCAGTACGTCATTTCGCCCCTCCGCCAGATACGCCTGCGACACCGCTTCAGCCCCAATTATTTAACCGTGACTACACCACCGGGAGCATTCCCGGTAACGGAAAGCGTCGGCAACCTGACGCAACTGGAAATCATCTTTACCCTTGGCGGTGGCGGGAAAGCGCCGAAAGGAACGCCCTAAATCCCCTCTAAACCCTCTAAACCATCTAAACCCTCTAAACCATCTAAACCAAACACTGTAGCTCCCATGAAAAAATTAACCCTTTCCGTGTTTTGCATTTTTTTCGGCGCTTTTCCCCGTGCCCAAACCCTTAAGCTGATGGCCCCTCCCCAATCCCCCAAAACGCTGGAAGCCCTCCGGCTCGACTGTACCCCTGCACTCGACGGTCAACTCACGGATTCCTGTTGGCATCAGGCGCCGATTTTAGAAGAATTTACCACCTCCACACCGGTGTTTGGCAACCAACCTCTGGGTCGTACCGAAGTCCGACTTTTTTACACTGAAACGGCGCTTTATGTGGCCGCCCACTGTTTTAATGCAAAATCCGGCAAAGTGCGTGACGACGCCGGCATCCGCGATGGCGAACTCACCGGCGACTGGTTCCAACTCAGCCTCGACACCTGGAACGACGACCGGCTGGCTTTCGATTTTATGGTTTCGGCTGCCGGCGTACTCTACGATACGCGTAATAGTTCGGGCTGGAATGCCAACTGGCAAAGCGCCGTGTCGGTACAGGCCGATGGCTGGACCCTGGAAATGCGCATC
>CALEYM010000415.1 GCA_937926185.1 uncultured Bacteroidota bacterium
AAACTATTGATTCCCGCACTTATATGTTTGCTGTCGCTCCTTTGTTTTACCGCTTGCGACAAATCGGACGACAATACCCCGGACAACGCCCCGGTTTGGGTGATTACATTCTATGAAAGTCCGAAAGATCAGGACGCCGGCGGCGGCGCCGGTCTTTTCACCGGTTATGCTTTCGAGCCGAATACTACAGACAAAACACTGTTGGTATATCTGCCTGGCGGTGGTACGGAACCGGGAGACTGGACTTTGGAAAACAACAATTCCAGGCTTACGATCCTCATTCCAAAAGCCTCCGACCCGCTCGACGGACTGAATGGCACGTGGATTGTCAAGGAATATACCGACACCAGCATCAAACTGGAACAAGCCCCCGCCGGCGTGCCTTCTCCTTCCGTAGAGGGGCGGGAACTGCATTTTGTGAAACAATGAGGTTATTTTCTGCCGGTAAAAAAATCGGGCTGATTCCCTTGCGTGTGGAATCAGCCCGATACATTTACGGAACCCAATCCGTTTCTACGCCCCCAGGTATCCTTTCAGCAGTTTGCTGCGGCTGGTGGCGCGCAATTTATTGATGGCTTTGTCTTTGATTTGGCGCACCCGTTCGCGTGTAAGGCCGAATTTTTCGCCGATATCTTCCAGCGACATGGGGTGTTCGACCCCGATACCGAAGTACAGTTTGATGACGTCGCACTGGCGGTCGGTGAGGGTGCTGAGCGAGCGTTCGATCTCGCGGCGCAGCGAGTCGGCGTATTCGAGGTGCTGGTCGGTGCCGGGCATGGAGTTGTTTTCCAGCACGTCGAGCAGGGAATTGTCTTCGCCTTCCACGAAAGGTGCATCCATCGATACGTGGCGGGCAGCCACGCCGAGGGTGGTTTCCACCTCGTCAGAGGTGATTTCGAGTAGTTCGGCCAGCTCTTCCGGGCTGGGTTCGCGCTCGAAGGTTTGTTCCAGTTCGGAGAACGCCTTGTTGATCTTGTTCAGCGATCCGACTTTATTCAATGGAAGCCGCACGATCCGGCTTTGTTCGGCCAGCGCCTGCAGGATCGACTGGCGGATCCACCAGACAGCGTAGGAGATGAATTTAAAACCACGGGTTTCGTCGAAGCGCTGTGCGGCCTTGATGAGGCCGAGGTTGCCTTCGTTGATCAGGTCGGACAAGCTAAGTCCCTGATTCTGATACTGTTTGGCGACGGAAACGACGAAACGCAGGTTGGCTTTGGTCAGTTTTTCCAGGGCTATCTGGTCGCCCTGTTTGATTCGTTTGGCAAGATCGACTTCTTCTTCGGGGGTGAGGAGGTCCACTTTACCAATTTCCTGTAAATACTTCTCCAGCGACTGGCTTTCGCGGTTGGTAATGGACTTCGTTATTTTTAATTGCCTCATGTAAGAACTATCTGTTAAAAATTCGGGCGCAAAGGTACAACTTCCCGTATGCCGATGTCAAGAAAATTAACGGGAATGATTGGCCGGGCCCGATATTTTTTAAAAATTATTGTAAAAAGGTAGTTTAAACGCCTGAAATTAAATTTTGTTTAGGGGGGCAAAATTTTCTCAAAACTAAAATTTTATTTTTCTTCGCTTAAAATGCCTGGTATTATACGGCTGACGGGGCTGAAAGTCACAAGGATCGGAGGTAATTATACCTGTTTATGCCTGGCGATTCCCGTTATGTAAATTTTGCATATCTGCCAGACAGACCGCAATGCGGTTGAAAGGGTCGCCGCTCGTTTCGACCCTGCCCATGAAGGAGCGGAGCGCCATGTCCAATTACCGGATCAGCACCTTTTGCGTAATAACCTGCCCCCCGGAACGCAGTTCTACCAGATACGCCCCCGCCTGAAGCCTTCCCGCATCGAAATAATACCGCGATGCGCCGGACGGGATGTTGCCTTCGTGTATCCGGTGTACGGCCTGGCCCAGGGAATTGTACAGGGTGATGGTTCCGGAAGTGCCGGTCGTGCTTTGAACGGGTACGCAGGTAAGTCCCCTGGCCGGATTAGGAAAAGCCGGGCTCAACTGCGCGCTGGCAGGGTTATTGGTAGCGATCGTTTCGCCTTCCACGCGGAATTTCCACCAGCCTTTGGGGGCGGGCATGGGCCGTACCCGGGTACGCTGCCCGTTTTCGGCTTTAGCTTCGATGTAGTAGTAAACCGTTGAGCCGGCGTTTTGGCGCGGGATATGGCCCACCCAGATATTGGCCGTATCGTTGGGTTGGAAAGGCGTCATATCTACGTATTGCCAGGCGGCAGCGGTATCGGTGGCGTACCATACCCGTCCGCCGTCGATACCGTCGCGGTATTGGAGCAGCGCATGAACCGGATAGTTTTGAGGAACGTCCGGCGTTTGGAGAACGTCGCGCAGCGGTTGGTGCACGATGCGCAGCGGGTCAGCCACCCCGATCTCTTTTGTGATACAGTGGATGGCGCCGTCGAGGGTGATGATATCGTTTGAATTGATGCCCACTATTTTATAACCCGGCAGGGCATCCCGCCAAACGCGGAGGGCCGCGGTATCGTATTGCTCTTCATACACCGGCAGCAGCACTGTTTTATTGACAAATACGGAATTGACATACGTCCGGTAGGAGCCGCCGGCATCGGGGTATTGGCCCCCAAAATCGGGCGGCATGTCGATCCGGATCACTTTGTACGGGGTGCCGAAGGCCGAGCGATGGTTGTCGAGCAGGTAAGCCAGGTTGGCCTCGATTTGCGGGCCGTCGGCGATACCGTCGGGGTATTTTCCCAGCAGGATGGTTTCCTCGTCGAGCAGTTTGATGTGCATGTCGATGTGATGGATGCAGTCGTAGGTCAGTTCGTTGAACTTGATGTATCGCCCGATACCCATGAACTGCCGCATGTTCTCGTCTATGGTAGCTTCGTTGTGATTGGTTGTGCCG
>CALEYM010000416.1 GCA_937926185.1 uncultured Bacteroidota bacterium
GATTGAAGCAATGGAACGCGAGTTGGGCAGCAAAGAATCGCAAATCGCCAATAAGATCCGCCAGGCTGAACTGAAAATCGAATCCGACATAGCCGCGCTGGAACAGGCAAAAGTGGATATTCAAATCGCACGGCGACAGTTTGGCGGCGTAAAAAACCTGTACGACAAAGGCCTGAAATCGCTGACCGAGTTTGAGGAAAAAAAAGGTAAGTTGCAGGAAAGCGAAGCCAAACTGGTGGGGATGGAAAACAAACTGGCCGCCAGCCGGAACGACCTGGAAATATACCGCACCGAATTGCAACTCACCCGCAATGAATACGCCAACAAAATCGCCAAAGCCCGCGGCGACATTTTCAGTGCCCTTTCTGAAAAATACGACGCACAAGCCGCGGTCAGCAAACTCCGGATTGAACGGGAAAATTACAGCCGGCGTCAGGGTTTTTATTATGTGGTAGCCCCCCAGGACGGCTATATTGTAAAAGCGATAAAGCCGGGTATCGGTGAGATCATTAAAGAAGGCGACCCCGTGGTAAGCATTCTGCCGGCAAATGTCGAACTGGCCGTGGAAATGTTTGTCCGGCCCATGGATTTACCGCTGATCAGCGTTGGCCGGGAAGTACGCTTTATATTCGATGGTTGGCCCGCCTTCTTTTTCAGCGGCTGGCCAGGCGTTTCGCTCGGCACTTTTGCGGGAAAAGTGGTGGCCATCGACCGCAATATCAGCGCCAACGGAAAATTCCGCATCCTCGTAGCCCAGGCGCCCGCTGAAACGCCCTGGCCTGCCCCCCTTCAGGTAGGCGGCGGCGCCAAAGGTATTGCCCTGCTCGATAACGTGCCCCTGTGGTACGAACTTTGGCGCGTACTGAACGGGTTTCCGCCCGACCTCTATCAGGATGACAGCGGCGATGCAGGGCAAAAAGACGGTGAAATCATTCCGAAAGCACCGGTAAAAAAGACCAAGTAATACGACATGCGCGCATCCTTCATTTTTTTCACCCTGCAATTATTGGCAGCCGTCGCCTGCGCCCAGCAAAGTGCGCCGATGGATTGGGTTGATTTCCGTAGCAGAGTGCTGGCTTTTCACCCCCTGGCCCGACAGGCCGACCTCTACCGCGACATGGCCAGGGCCGGCCTGCTGCGGGCAAAAGGCGGATTCGACCCAAAAGCCTACGCCGATCTGAGCGGTAAAAATTTTAAGGATAAAACCTATTACCAATACGGCGAAGCCGGCGTCAAATGGCCGCTCTGGCTTGGTCTTGAACTGAAAGGGAATTACAATCAGGCGTCCGGAACATTTTTGAATCCGGAATCCGCTTTACCCGAAGCCGGTCAGGTAGCGGCGGGCATTTCCTGGACGCTCGGCCAGGGCTTGTTGATGGATGAACGCCGGTATAACCTCCGGCAGGGCCGTATCGGCCTGGAACAGGGCGACGCCGAACGTAGTCTTTTTCTAAACGACCTGCTACTGGAAGCAGCCAAAGCTTACTGGAACTGGGTGGTAACGGGCAATGTACTGGAAGTGTATGAAGAAGCGTTGCGGCAGGCGCAAATCCGGCACGAGGCGCTGCTGGAAAGTTTCCGGCAAGGCGACAAACCGGCTATCGATACCCTGGAAACGTTCATCCAGGTTCAGAACCGCCGGCTCGATACTAACTTTGCCCAAATCGACCGGCAAAACGCCGCGCTTGCCCTGAATAATTTCCTCTGGTCGGACAATGGCCTCCCCCTTAGCCCGGCCCAGGTACCTTCTACCCCATCCCTGCTGGTCGCAGGGGCATTGCCCCCCGCGCTCCCGGATACCGAACCCCTGTTGGAGACAGCCCGCACCCGGCACCCCGAAATCCGGCTCTACCAGATAAAACAAACCCTGCTCGACGTGGAACTGCAATGGAAAAAGGAGAAACGGAAACCCGTGTTCGACCTGAATTACCATTTTTTAGGCAATGGCTGGCAGTTTTTCCCCGCGGCAGGCGACGAAGGTTTTGGCGTACTGGCCAACAATGTCAAGTGGGGCGTCCAGTTCAGTTATCCTTTGCCCAACAGGAAAGCGCGGGGCGACTGGCAACTGACGAGAATCAAAATGGCGCAAACCGACCTGCAGCTGCAACAGAAAAAAACAGAGATCGAAAATAAGGTGCGGCAATACCGGAACGAACTGGCCAATCTCTCGGCGCAGATCGAATTATTCGGCGCCATAACGGAGAATTACCGCGTCCTGCTGGAAGCTGAAAACGAGAAATTCCGCTTTGGGGAAAGCTCGGTTTTTCTCATCAATACCCGCGAACAGCGTTGGCTGGACGCCCGCGTGAAATACCTGAAACTGTTGAGTGAATTTCAAAAAACAGCGGCAGGTTTGCAGTGGGCAGCGGGCAGTTTGCAGTAGGCAGCCTACTGCAAACTGCCTACTCCACTACCGGTACTTTCGGCAGATTTGGGTAAATAACAAACACCGTTCTGCGATTGCGCTGCCGGCCCTCGGCGGTTTCATTTGACGTAAGCGGGTAAAACTCTCCTTTGGCTACCGGTGTCAGCTGATTGGCATTGATATTAAAATCGCGGATCAGCAAACGCGTCAGATTGGTGGCGCGGGCGATACTCCAATCCCAGGTATCGCTCAGGTTCTTGGATCCTTTGGGCAGGGTGTTGTCGGTGTGAGCCTGAATATCCACATCCAGTTCGGGCCGGTTAGCCAAGAGCGATGCCAGCGGGTTCAGCAACGTTTTTCCTGCCGGGCCGATGGTTATACCATTCGATTCAAACAGACTTTTGTCCGGCAAGGTAAGCAGCACTGCCTGTTCATCGCTGTCTACCTGCGCGCCGGAAGAGGCGGGATAATCTTTCAGCACGGCGGCCTTCAGATCGTTCAGGATTTTTTGCCGGCCATTTTGCGATGCAGATACCGCCTGCAAGGTGTTTTCCTGTTGGGCAATGAGGGCATTTTTTGATGTTAGCTCTTTCTGCAGGTCCAGTTTTTCGGACAGCAATTTGCCCGACGATTCGCCCATTTGCTGGGTGCGGGCGGCAAGTTCGGCCTGGAGGTCCTTCATTTCGGCTTCCTGATTTCCGATGAGCCGGTTCAGTTCGCCGATTTGTTTGGTCAGGTTGGCCGATTCTTTCCGGCGCTCCAGTTGTTCCTGCACGAGTACTTTTTCCCGCGCTTCGCATTGTTCCCGCATGGACAGCTCGGCGCGGTATATTTTGCTGGAAACACAGGAACTGAAAAATAGGCTTGCCGCCAGGGCAATTGGGAGAAGTCGGAGTTGCTGCATGGCTTTTTTGTTTCAATGATGATTAATAAATTGCGACTTATGTTTTTTACAACGCGGCGTACAACCGGCATAGTGTACTTCCGCGGCATGCGGCGGCAAATATTTGAACATAATGGAAAGTAAACGACGGATTCTGTCCGGATTTGAATTTCGTTTTGACTTTAGCGAATTTTGCCCGCTAAATTCGTCCAGAACCATGCTGCGATACCTGTTACTGTTGATTTTTATTTGCCTGTTTTCCTGCTCTTTACATGAAAAAGACGTTGCCGGCGAATGGCAGGCAGTCGCCTTTTTTGAAAATGGTCAGTCTCAAGCGGCAAATCTCGATTCTGTTTCCCTGCGGCTTTCCCCGGAAGGCGGGTATGAATTCCGCAGCCAGGGCTTTTACCGCGAAGCCGGTTCTTACAGGGTTTCCGTGCGGTATTTGTTTATGACAGACACGACCCAAACGCCGGCTAAAGAGCACATTGTCAAAGTGTTATATTTATCGGCAGATACGTTGAAAGTTCGGATGACCCATGAGGATAAAGAGCAGGTGCTCTTTTTTGCCCGCAGGCGAATGATGAGTGATGAGTGATGAGTGATGAGTGATGAGTGCGAGTCACCTCACTCATAACTCATCACTCATCACTCATCACTCATCACTCATAACTCATAACTCATCACTCATCATTCATAACTCCACCACCTTTTCCAGCACAAACCGCCCCTTGTCATCCAGGGCTATCGTACCGGCAGCGGCCATTGGGTCATGTTCATACATCAGAATATGTTTGTGCCGCGCGGCATCCTGGAGGATTTGCGCTTTTTCTTTCAGCGTCAGCAAAGGCCGCACATCGTAGGCCATGATGTACGGCATACCTACATGCCAGCGGGAGGGAATAGTGTCGGCGCAATAAAAAACAGGGCCGTGTTGAGATTGGATCAGCGGCGCCATCATGGCTTCTGTGTGGCCATAATAGAATCGCACCCGGAAACCGGGCAGAAATTCCAGGTTTTGCCGTACGGGAAGGAATTGCAGGCGCCCTTTTTCCTGCAGGGGCAAAATATTTTCCGGTAAAAAAGAGGCTTTTTCCCGTTCGTTGGGTTGCGTAGCCCACTGATAGTGGCGCTCATTGGACCAATACACGGCATTGGGAAAAGAAAGTTCTGTTTCATTCGTCGTTTCATTTCGCCAAAGCGCGCCACCGCAGTGGTCGAAGTGCAGGTGGGTCAGAAAAACGTCGGTAATATCTTCCCGGCGCAGGCCTGCCGCGGCAAGCGAGCCGAACAGGGTTTCCGGGCCGTGCGGTTCGAAGTGCGCGCGGAATTTTTCGTCCTGTTTGTTGCCGATTCCGGTATCGATCAATATCTTCCTGTTACCCGATTCTACCAGCAAGGCGCGCATGGCCCAGGTGCACATATTTTGCGCATCCGGCGGGTTCATTTTCTCCCATAAGCGTTTGGGCACAACGCCGAACATGGCGCCACCATCGAGTTTCAGGTAGCCGGTATGAATTGATTTAACTAACAGCATTCGCAATGACGCAATGATCTAATAACATAAAATGATCCAAAGCCCCTTTTTCTACACCCTTTCGATCACAATGGCCGTGGCGCCGCCGCCGCCGTTACATATCGCCGCCAAACCCAGCGAGCCGTTTTTTTGTTGCAGCACATTGTTAAGAGTGGTCACGATACGCGCGCCGGAAGCGCCAAGCGGATGTCCAAGCGATACTGCGCCGCCAAAAACGTTGGTGCGGTCGTGTTGCACGCCGAGCACTTGTTCGAATGCCAGGGCTACCACGGCGAATGCTTCGTTAACCTCGAAAAAATCGATATCGGATTTTTCAACACCGGCCATTTTCATGGCTTTTGGCGCCGCTACCGTGGGTGTGGTGGTAAACCATTCCGGCTCCTGCTCGGCGTCGGCGAAGCCCCGGATTTTGGCCATGGGTTTCAGGCCGTATTTCTTTACGGCTTCTTCACTGGCAAGGATCAGGGCCGATGCCCCGTCGTTGATCGTGCTGGCATTGGCTGCCGTCACGGTGCCATCGGGGCTGAAAGCCGGGCGCAAACCGGGCATTTTATCAAAATTTACTTTTTTAAATTCTTCATCCTCGGCAATCTGAACCGGGTCGCCCTTGCGTTGCGGTATCTCCACCGGTACGATCTCAGATTTAAAAAACCCGCCGTCCGTGGCCGCTGCCGCCCGTTTGTATGAATCGACGGCGTAAGCATCCTGGCTTTCGCGGCCTATATTATATTTCACGGCGGTGGCATCGGCACAAACGCCCATTGCTTTCTGATTGTATACGTCGGTCAAACCGTCTTTAGCCAGGCCGTCCACGATCTCGGCATTGCCATATTTATAACCCCATCGCGCATTGGGTATGTAATACGGGATTTGCGACATGTTCTCCATTCCACCGGCCACCACGATGTCGTTGATGCCCAACATAATGCTTTGCGCGCCAAACGTTATGGCCTTCATGCCGGATGCGCACACCTTATTGATCGTCGTACAGGGCACGTTGGCCGGAAGCCCGGCAAAAACCGACGCCTGCCGTGCCGGGGCCTGACCCAGGTTGGCGCTCACAACGTTGCCCATCAAGACCTCCGTTACCCAGTCGGGCTGAACGCCTGCTTTGGCCAGAGCGCCTTTGATGGCCGCCGCGCCAAGTTGTGTGGCGCCCACCCCGGCTAAAACGCCTCCGAAGCTGCCAATAGGCGTGCGGACAGCAGAGACGATAAATACTTCTTTCATGGAAACTTATTTGGTGTAGTTAAAAATGCGGCGCAAAGGTACGGCTTTTTGATGCTCAGAATTCAGAACCATATTCGGTAAACTGCCGGACCGATCGGTCAAAATTTTTCCAAAGGCCGCGACAAAATTTATTTTATACTGAAATAAAAAATGACTTAAAAATGAATGGCTTTAAATTTGAATAACCGCGAAACATTCTATAACTTTATGACCGATTGTTGAAATTTATTCACTTTAAAATAACAT
>CALEYM010000417.1 GCA_937926185.1 uncultured Bacteroidota bacterium
CCAGATCGGAAATGTAATCTTCCATCCTGTATGAACCATTCAGGCAAACGGAAGCCCCTGTGCCACGCTGCTGGAAATATATAACTTGAAACTGGCCTTTTAACAATTCTATGATAGGTTGCATGGGATCCGGCACACCGGGACCGCCGTGTAACAATACCACTGTTTCCGCATTCTTCTTCGGATATATCCAGGTATTGAGTACGGCGCCATTCGATTTGATCAACACATTTTGTTGTGCGGCAAGCGGATAGGATAAGAGCGTGAGCATAATTAGTGCGTTTTTCATGACAATTTTTGCCACAAATTTGACTTGCGGCCTTAATGACGCGCATTAACGTTTGATAAAACCCGCTCCCTTTCATCCGCCTTGCGCAATTTCCTTCCGCAACCGGCTCAGCGACACCTGCGTAATGCCGAGGTAACTGGCAATATGCGCGTGCGCCACCCAGTTTTCCAGCGCCGGAAAAACAGCCCGCAATTCCAGCAGCCGCTCCCGGGCCGGCAACACGGCCATGCCGATCTCCTTGCGGGTTTTGGCTTGCAGTTCGCGTTCGAGCACGGTGTGGGCGAAGCGGTATATTTCGGTATTTTCGCGCATGAGCCGGCTGAACACCTCCGCCGGGATGGCCGCCAGTACGCAGGATGCCAGGCTTTCGTAATTCAGGGTGGACAAGCCATTGGCCGTACGCGTTGTATGAGGCGGTAAAACGCTTTGAGGGCCATAAAAATAAAGCGTGACGTCGTCGTGAATATCGGAGGAAGCAAAGCTGCGCACCAGGCCGTCGAGCAGGAAATACTCCTGACCGTTGGCCAGTCCCTGCCGGATAAAGGTTTGTTGTTTGTCCGGCTCCAATATGCTGCAGTGCCCGGCCAGCAGTTCCAGGCTGTTGCGGGACATATCGGAGTAATGGTGGACAGTGTCGGCGAGCAGGGCGCGGTGTTCGGCTGTCATATATGGAATGGTTGGTCCTGCGAATGTCGCATTATTTACAATACCGTCATCAGGCTGCCCGAATGGACCCGTCCGTTTGCACTCGCACTTTTTAAATTTTCTGTAAAATCAGCGAAAATCTGCCTTCCCCGGTTAAAAATTGTATAAAATATTGGCCGGTCAAAAACAACCCGCTGTCAATGTTTATTATTAGCGGTGCATCCGCTAAGGCTATAGTTTTTATTGCTCTTCCATACAGATCATAAACGATGACATGAAGCGGTGAGTGCCGGTATTGATCAGGCACCAATACCTGAAAAAAATCTTTGGCCGGGTTGGGATAAACACGAAAAACATGTTCCAACCCAACGTGGGGAGCGTGTGTGCTAACTATATCAGGTTTAATCTCAAACTTTTTCAACACCCCCCTGAACCAGCGCCACCCGAAATTGCCGCCCGTGCCTGAAAAGGTAAAAAAAGCCGTTCCGAAGTTTCCGGAAGTGTACAGGTTATAATCGTCGTCTACCAAACTCTGCTGCACGAAAGAAGTGATGTCCGGGCTGAACAACCGCGCTTTATAATGTCCGTCGTTATCAAAAACGCTCACGCTACCCATATCAAAAGCGAACAGGTTATCGCCAACCGTTGAAAAGACATAACCGGCACTGGGGAGCGTATGTTCGCCTACAGGCGAAAAGGCGGGATTATATAAAACCAGTTTATACGGCGTATAGATAAAAAAATTGCCGTTATTCTGGCAAAAAATATCTCCGCCGTACTGATTGGAAAAAGACGACGCCGTGGGGTTGCTCCCATCCAAATCGATTCGGTGCAGACGGGACGACCCAAAAGAACTGGAATATGAACTCAGGTACACCCGGCCCGTAACCGGATCATAGTCGAGATCGGCAATTTGTTCGGTTTGGGGTGTCGGGTGGGGCAGGGCGTATTCCCATTCCAGTACCCCGTTTTTATACAGGCAGACCCTGGGTGATATCTGCCATGTCGCGGAATCATTGTTGACCGTGTATACGAATACGTCGCCGGATGCCGGCAGTTGAAAAATCCGGTCGGCAATACCTTTCAAAGCAAAAACCTGAACATTGGTTAAACTGCTGTCAGTAATATTAAGATTCGTTCCGCCATTTGCTCCGCCAGAAAGTACGGCAATTTTCCCGTCGTTCAAAGGAAGAATTCGAAGTATCCCGCCGGAAATTTGCATTGCATTTACAGATATGCCACCCTGATTGATTTTGATCAGCAGATTATTATTCGAATTGCCATAGCCGGGCAATAATATATTGCCAAATTTGTCGTCACGGGCGATATCGTAAAAGTAGCTCATATTCACGTTGTACGGAATAAGGAGGGACCATTTCAGATTTCCATTTGTATCATAGCGGTAGACATAAAATTTGGACGGAGC
This sequence comes from uncultured Bacteroidota bacterium, assembly GCA_937926185.1. Classification (GTDB taxonomy): domain Bacteria; phylum Bacteroidota; class Bacteroidia; order Chitinophagales; family Saprospiraceae; genus M3007. The sequence continues at coordinate 2,361 of CALEYM010000417.1, forward strand.
AACGGTGCTACCTCCTACAAATGCCGGCTCCGGCCCGGTTTTTTCCTCGGTAATCAAGGTGATCTCGCCATTGATGCCAAACGCATGCCGCACTGTTGTCACATAGGATGTCCCTTGATCGCTGTGGATATATTGCCAGTCATAACCGGCAATATTGGGAGTAAATCGTTCCAAAAAAATATCCTCTTCCGAATAGAAAACAGAATTGGCGTGCTTTTTTGCGCGGAGTGTTCCGCATGCAGCAACACGATCTGAGCCGGTCACAATGACATTACTGCCTGCCAGTCCGAAGGCAGGGGGTGTTGAAAGCAGGTGGGTCCAAATGATGTCGAGATCGTAATTACGTAGGCTTCATTCCCCAGCAAACTGATGGCGTGTATAAAAAAAGTGGTATCGCCCCGGATGAGTCTTTGAGGAATTAAAGTTCCGTTTTGCTGTAAAATGGTGTCTTCAACAACATTTCCCAGACTATTGATTTGCCAAAGATATGTTTGGGGTTGTCCCCCGTTGGTTAACCCGGTAATTACCACCGAAGAATCGCGTGGAAAAAAGTCCTGAAAGTCAGCCTCATTGACGATATCTTTGGACGATATTATGTATTGTATTACACCATGTGCATTCATTCGCAACAAACAATACCGG
>CALEYM010000418.1 GCA_937926185.1 uncultured Bacteroidota bacterium
GGTGATGCAATATTGATGCCGATATAATTACGGTTGAACTGGCAGTTGATAAATCTGTAAACAGGGGTGACGGCGAGGCCGGCCGGCGTGCGCATGGCATTGTATGCCCCTGTAAAAACGGCATTCTCGCCGATGACCATTCCCTGCTGTATTTCAACGCCATACCAGGCCTGGTTTTTACAAGCGATATCGTGCAACGTGGTATTGCCCAGGAAAGAAAGCGGATTCGCCGTTGAAACGATACGGGCGCCGGGGTGCATACAAAAATCGCAACCCGTAAACTGGTAATTTTGATTCATGGTGATACTGCCTTTTATCGAGATTTGTCTGTTCTGGTAACTCAGCGCGGGAAAAACAGGCAACGCGGGATTGACCGTGTTCATCAACGCGCTGCTGTTCCCCGCATCCTGGCAATCTGCCCCGACCCAAATACCTTGAGGAAACTGCAGAATGCTTTGAATGGTATTACTGCCCCACGAGAGCTGAACCGTTGTCTGTGGCGTACCTTCCAGGGGATAAGTATTTATGTTCGTATATTCGTGCGTCGGGTTTTGAATGTTGCTGGATGCATTATCTCCGAATTGCCAGCTTGGGTTTGGGACGTCGGTATAAAAACGGTAAATTAATTCGCAACACCCGGTTTCCACAGGTAGACAACGCAAATCTTTGCAACAATAATAATCGATATCGCCGTCGGTGCAAATAATTACCCTGTAACAACCGGGCGGAATATTTTCAAAAACGCCTTGGGTACCATTCAGTGTTGCTACAACTGTTGTACCCGACATCAGGTAATAAGTAGTCGGAACAATGATTGCGGCAAGACTTCGTACCGCGATATTATACTGTCCGAGACCATTAGGAATCATAGCCCAATTGAAATCGGTAACTTCCCCGCAGAAATATTGTGGATTTATGCCGCAATTGGGCGGCGGCAGGCAGGGCGGGACTTGGGAAAATGAAAAATGAAGGCAAAAGAGCGTGGGAAGGAGCGTTAAAATTTTGCGGGGGGGGGTAAGTTTTATACAAAAGATAAAAAGGCCCGGTATAGGCGATGACAGGTTCCTCATTATTCGATCGGTTTAAAGCGTGAAAATGGATGATACAAGGGAACCGCGGTTGATCCGGGATGCAATTTAGATTTATTGACAGAAAATAACAAATTAATTTTATATGAAGTCACAATATTGCATATATCTGCTGCTTATATTGTCTTTCCTGTTCCCTGCCTGCCAGTCCGATATCGAAACTATAGAGCACCGCGACGAACACGGACGGCTCGAACGCTACCAGCGCCGCAAAAAGGACTTTGCCAAAGAAGGGCTGTACCAGCGCTTCCATGAAAAAGGCTACCTGCTGGAGGAAGCGCATTACCGCAACGACACCCTCGACGGCGAACGCAAATTTTTTCATCCCAACGGCAAAGTGGAAAGGATCGAACACTTTCAAAATGGCGTTTATGCCGGAAAATTCCAGCAGTTTTACGAAAGCGGCCAATTACAACTGGAGCAGGAATACGTCGACGGCGCACTGGAAGGCCTCAGCACCGCCTGGTACCCCAACGGCGTAATGAAAGAAAAAGTGACCCTGCGCGAAAACGAAGAGAACGGCCCTTTCACCGAATGGTACGAAAACGGCAAACTCAAAGCCGTTGGATCTTACATCGACGGCGACAATGAACAGGATTCGCTGAAATTATACGATACCCTTGGGCAACTCGAACGCGTTTTAATGTGCCAAATGGGGGCCTGCCGTACCGTGTGGGTGCGGGAGTAGTTTAGTGATGAGTGATGAGCGATGAGTGATGAGTGATGAAATTACGACACAGCCGGCGGTTTCGGAAATTTCAGGCATTATTCGTCCGACGAAGTGGCGTTGATCGTCGGACGAATAGATTGCCATCCAAGCCATTGACTATCCATTTACCGCGAGTCTAATATCAGAAACATGACCATACTTCGACGATTGCCCCCTGATCACTGCCTGTTCCCCTCTGCCAATTGCCTGTTGCTCCTTGCCCTTCTTTTCTTATCTGCCGGCACGAATGCCCAGGTCACCGGCGGACGGCACACCCTGCAATTTATGACCTTGTCGCCTTCGGCGCGGGTCACGGCCCTGGGCGGGGCGCAAATTACCGTACAGGACGACGACGTGGCTTTTGCCGGCGCCAACCCCGGCGCGCTCAACCCAACCATGGACGGGCAGCTCACTTTTCAGCACAACTTTTATCTGGCCGATATCCAAACCGGTTACGCCGCCTTTGCCACGCATTTGCCCAAAATCGGTTTTACCGTACACGGCGGATTGCAGTACATGAACTACGGCGACATCGCCCAGGCCGACGAATTCGGCAACATTCTGGGCAAGGTGAAAGCCTCGGAAACGGCTTTCACGCTCGGCGGCGCCCGCCAACTCACGTCGCGGGTCACCCTGGGCCTGAACCTGCGTTTCGGCGTGTCCACCCTCGACGTGTACCAGGCCTCCGCCCTGGCCGCCGACGCGGGTCTGTTGTACGCCGACACCGCCCGGCGTTTTTCAGCGGCGCTGGTGCTGCGCAACTTCGGCGCGCAGATCGCCACTTACAACGGCGTCCGCGAAGACCTGCCCCGCGACGTTCAGATCGGGTTCAGCAAACGCCTGCGTTACCTGCCGTTCCGGCTCACCGTGATCGCGCATCACCTGCACCAATGGGAAATCCGGTACGACGATCCCGCCCTGAAAGACAACGACACCCTGCTGTTCGGCGGCGACCAATCCCAATCGGACGGCAACCCCGGACTGGACAATTTTTTCCGGCATTTTATTTTTAACGGCGAGTTTTTGCTGGGTCGCAACGAGGTATTCCGGATTCGCGTCGGCTACAATCACCTGCGCAAAAAAGAACTCAGCGTGCGCAACTACCGCAGCCTGGCCGGCTTCTCCGGCGGCGTGGGCATAAAAGTCAAACGTTTCCGCATCGATGTGGGTTACGCCGCGTACCACCTGGCCGGCGGCGTGGTGCATTTCGGAGTTGGAACGAATCTGAAGGATTTCTTTTAGAAAATAAGATGCGGCTGCCGCGGAGCGCGGACAGCCGCATTGATGTACAACGCCC
>CALEYM010000419.1 GCA_937926185.1 uncultured Bacteroidota bacterium
GGATCCATTTCGTTGAGCAACATCCCGGAAGTTTCTTCGACGGGGTCGTAGAGGGCCAGCGAAAGGTTGTCTTGTTCGCGGTTCAGCACGTAGATGCACAGCAGGTTGTCCGGCGTCCAGTAGATGCGGGGCAGATAAATATCCTGCTCTTCGGTGCCGGGCAGGGCCTGGGTAGTTTTCCCGGTAGCCAGATCGTACACGTGTACGCTCACCTTCGAATTGGGCGCCCCCACTTTCGGGTATTTAAACTCGGTGTAACGCGGATACAACCCGTTGCTGTACCAGGTGAGCGGGTATTGTGGTACGGCGCGTTCGTCGAAACGGATAAAGGCCAGGCGGGCGCCGTCGGGGCTCCAGGCAGTGGCTACCATGCCGTCGCCTTCCACCGGACTGAATTCCTCTTCGTATACCCAATCCGGCAGGCCGTTTATAATAGCGTTTTTCTGCCCGTCGGTGGTGATCTGTACGATGTTCCCGGACGATAAGTCTTTGTAATACAAATTATTATCCGCCACAAAAGCCACTTTCCCGCCATCGGCCGAAAAAGCGGCAAATTGTACGGCGCCCTTGTCGTATAGCCGGCTTGTCTGGCGGCTTTTCCCGTCGAACACCCAGTAGTCGGCCAGCACGGAATGACGATATACCGGCTTGGTGTTGCCGCGCAGCAGTATCCTCGACATATCGGCGCCGAGGCTGAAGTCGTCCCAGTCGCCCGCGGCGGCCAGTTCGGTTTTTTCCGCCAGGGTACGCGATTTCATACCGGTGCCCAGATCGAATTCCACAAGCGCGCCGTCCTCCGCTTCCAGGTAGTGGTGGCCGTCGGGCGTAAAGCGGTAGATGCCGGCGGTTTGCGGGTAAAACTTAAAAAAGGTAAAACAATCGTCGAGCGTGATGGCTTTCTGGGCAATGCCGGCCTGCGTAAAAAGCAGGATGGCCAGCAATAAACACGGGACTTTTTTCATCGATCAGGATGTTTTTCGTACCCGGTAAAGATTGCGCGCCGTGCTCAGTTTTTGATAAATTTTTGATGAAAAATTGATTTACCGTTCCGGAAAACGCAAGTATAAATGCCGTTGGACAAATGCGCGACCGGGAATTTTTTCCAGGTATAGTCTACGCGGTCTTCCAGAATAAAGCGCCCGGCGGCATCATAGATCGTCAGCGTCAGGTTTTCATTCGGGAAAATGTCTGCATATATGATCAATTCGTCCCGTACCGGATTGGGGATAAATTCCACTTTAAAACGGGTTTTGGCAGGCTTCAGCACAGCGTCGCAGGCATCGTTACTTAGGTTGACGCGGGGAAATGCGGCGTCCTGATAGCAGCGCAATTTGGTAATGCCCTCGTCAACTACCAAGTCCCAGGGGTCGTAGCTGAACAACCCGTTTTCGGGCCCAAACAGATCGTAGGTGTACACGTCGCCCTGTGGTACATCCTTGATGAGAAAGCGCCGCACCTGCCGTCCGTTGAATTCCAGGGTATCGACCGATTGTACGGACAATTCGAAATGGTCCGATTTATGCACGATATCGCCCGCGGCGTAATTATTCCTGAACAGAAAACGGTTCCGGGGAGTGGGAACGGGATAATACTCGAATATGGAGTCGGCCCGCTGATAGATATAATGTAAGGTACCGGCTGAGCCGCACGTTACCGGCTGACTGGTTTCAAACTGGTATAACTGCGAACAAATTTTTTTACAGGTCAGGCCGTCAAACACCGTGTCGCCGGTGTACTGCGAATAGGTAAATCCGCTGTAAGAAAATTGTTCTGTTGTGTAGCCCGATGTGCTCAGATGATACCATTCGGCGCCGGCAGGCGCAAATTCAATCTGGGAGAAAAGGGCAGGGGAAAGGCTGAGTAACAGTACAAGGAGACAAAGATTTTTCATGCGGTTAGATTTTTGTTCAAAAGTAAACATTCGCCGCCTGAAAAAATGTTATTATTCCCGTGTTTGCCAATTGGCGTTAAAAAATGTATGAGGCTTGGTTTATAATACCAACTCCTTCAACAGAATATATACTCCCATCAGCAGCACGAACCATCCGAACGCTTTTTTGAGTTTATTCCCATCGATATGCCGGCTGAGCCGGTTGCCGAGAAAAATGCCGAGGATAGCCAGCACGGTGATGGTGCCGAGCAGCAGCCAATCGAGGTTGTAGTGGCTCAGGTCGCCGAGAAAACCGAACAGCGATTTGGCGGCAATGATCAGCAACGAGGTGCCCACGGCCTGTTTCATCGGCAATTTACTGAACAGCACCAGGGCGGGAATGATCAGGAAACCGCCCCCGGCGCCTACCAAACCGGTGAGCACGCCCACCACGGCGCCTTCGAGCAGGATCATGGGGTAGTTGAAATGCTGCGGGCCGGCGTTTGCCGGCGTATTGGTTTTTTCTTTGCCCCTGATCATCGACAAAGACGCAAACACCATCAGCACGGCAAAAAGCGCCATGATGAGCATGGGTTTGGTGAGCACGAAACTCCCGAAAGTAGCGATCGGGTCGGGGATCAGGGGTACTAGCCAGGCGCGGGTGGCATATACCGCCGCAATGGAAGGAATACCGAAAATGACGGCGGTTTTCAGGTTTACGAGGTGTTCCCGGTATTTGGGCACGGTGCCCACCAGACTGGTGGCGCCCACGATGAACAGGGAATAAGCCGTGGCGACGATCGGATCGACGCCAAACAAATATACCAATACCGGAACAGTGAGGATACTGCCGCCACCGCCGATAAGGCCCAGCGATAAACCAATCAATGCGGATGCGAGATAACCTGCGATTACCATAAATGAGTTTGGGTTTAAATGAATTGCTCCCCCTTGTGGCGGAATGTGCTGCAAAGGTGCGGCGGGTCGCAGGCCCGGAACCGTGACATATATCACAGCAGGGATTGATTGTCCAAAATCAAAGGCGCAGGATTTCAATGCCGTTTTTCAGCAGCCGCACTTTTCCGGCTTCCGACAGTTTTTTCATCAGACGGGATATCACCTCGCGGGAGGAGTTGAGTTCCTGGGCAATTTCGGTGTTGGTGAGTTGCAACACGTTGGCGCCCAGCGTATCGCGGTGGCGGCGCAGGTAGAATTCCAGGCGTTCGTCCATGTTATGAAAGGCAATGCTGTCGATGGTTTCCAGCAATTCGAGGTAACGTTTGCGGTAGGTGCCTACCACGAAGTGATACCAGGTGCGGTATTGCCGCATCCAGTTTTCAGTGTGTTCTACCGGCACCACCAGGAGGATGGCGTCGGTCACGGCTTTAGCCGTCACGGCGCTGGCGTGGTGCGAGCGGTCGCAGATGAGCGACAAGGCGCAGCCGTCGCCGGGTTCGAGGTGGTACATAAAAAACTCGTCGCCCTGATCGTCTTCGCGGTAAAGTTTGACAAGGCCGTCGAGTACGATGATCGTGTTGCGAATATTTTGACCGGTTTGCAGCAGCACCTGACCGGTTTTGGCCTCCACGATCCGGCCTTTTTCCTGTAATTCCCGGCGAAGCGGTTCTTCCAGCTCGGGAAATAAGTGGCGGTATTGGTCTAAATTCATTTTTTTGATTTTTTACCCTTTGATCCTTTTCCCC
>CALEYM010000420.1 GCA_937926185.1 uncultured Bacteroidota bacterium
GATGAATGATGAATGATGAATGATGAATGATGAATGATGAATGATGAATGATGAAATCTTGCCCAAAAGTAGGGAGTGTTCAAATAACTGTGTCAAAAAATCAAACCTCGAAAGTTTCTCGTTTCCGTCCGGTCGAGCCGGAGTTTACGGAGGCGAGGCGGACGGAAACGAGAAACTTTCGAGGCGCCGCCGGCCGGCTGTCTACAAATAGGGTGTGATTCGTTCATTGAAATGTAGTCTTAGTTGAGTAAAAATGGTTTTCCAGGCATAGATCGGGGTATTCCATTTGCTCACAATCCGGTCTAATGTGAGATATAAGAGTTTCTTGAGGGCGTCTTCGGAAGTAAATGCCCCTTTGGTTTTGGTGGCTTTTCGGAGTTGTCGGTGCAGTCCTTCAACGGCATTGGTCGTATAAATCAAGCGCCGGATTTCAGGGCCATATTGGAACATAGGCGTCAAGCGGAGCCAATCTCGTCGCCAGTTTTCCAGGGCTGGGGCATATTTTTTCCCCAGGTTGCTTCCATTTGCTCCAGCGCTGTCAGCGCCTGTTGTTCGTCAGCGGCCTGGTAGATCGTCTTTAGCCCCGCTGCAAAAACTCGGTAGTCTTTGTAAGGGATGTATTTGAGCGAATTACGCACCTGATGGACGATGGGCGAAAGCGGTATCATTCATCATTCATCATTCATCATTCATCATTCATCATTCATCACTCATCACTACATTTGCCCTTCAAATGGCCAGAACCCAACAACAACGCATCGTACTGGGATTGAAGGTCCGCCAGTTCAGGCAGGAACGGGGATGGAACTTCGAAGAGCTCAGAAAACGCACCGGAATCTCGGTGTCGTACCTGAATGAAATTGAAAAAGGGAAAAAATATCCGCAACCGGAGAACCTGCAAAAATTAGCCGATGCGCTGGGCATCACGCCGGAATTCCTGGCCTCGCCTGAACTGACCAAACAATACGCTCCATTGGGCGATTTGCTGCAAAGCAATTTTCTGAACGAACTGCCGCTCGACCTGTTCGGCATCGAAATGCAACAGGTGGTGGAGATCATCGCACGGGCGCCCGACCGGGTGAACGCCTTTATTTCCGCCCTGCTCGAAATAGCCCGCAACTATTCCCTGCGCGACGAAAATTTCTTTTTTGCCGCCCTGCGCGCGTACCAGGAACTGCACATGAATTACTTCGAGGACATCGAGCAGGAAGCGGATACTTTTGTAAAGTCGCACCGCCTGCCCGTCGACAGCGGTGTGCCTGCACTGTTGCTGGCTGAACTGCTGAGCACGGAGTTCAATTATAAAATCGACGACAAAGGCCTCGACCCTTATCCCGAACTGAACAGCCTGCGCTCGGTGTATCACCCCCGCAAACGCCGGCTATTGCTCAACAGCCGCCTGAACGAACGCCAGCGGGCATTTCAGTTGGCCAAAGAACTGGGTTTTAACGTGTTGCAACTGCGCGAACGTCCCAACACTTCCACCCTGCTCCGGGTTAATTCTTTCGAAGAGGCGCTGAATAATTACAAGGCGGCCTATTTCGCCGTGGCCATACTCATCATCCGCGACGCATTCGTACGCGATTTGCGCGCTTTTTTCCAACTGCCGGCCTGGAACGATCAGTTTCTGCTGCAACTTATGAGCCGCTACCAGGTAAGCCCGGAAGTGTTGTTCCAACGTTTCAACGTACTCTCGCGCGACTTCGACCTGCATAAGGTGTTTTTTCTGCGCTTTATCCACAATCTCGATACCGGAAAATTCGACATCGACAAAGAACTGCACCTCAATCGCCGGCACCAGCCGCACGCCTCGGGACTCGACGAACACTATTGCCGCCGCTGGATATCGCTGACCCTGCTGAATGACTTGCAAAACCTTCAGCAAAAATCCGGCGACCACACCCGAACCCTGGCCGGCGTACAGAGAGCCCGGTTCCATGACAGCCAGGAGGAATACCTGTGCTTTGCCGTCGCCAAACCCGGCTATCCCACCAAAAACCGCAACGTGAGCGTCACCCTCGGCATCCTGCTCGATGAGCAGGCCGGGCAAATTATCCGATTCTGCGGCGATCCGGCTATACCCCGTGTCACGGTAAACGTCACCTGCGAACGCTGTTCATTGTCCGACTGCAAACAACGCGCAGCGCCGCCCACCGCCGTGCAAAAACGCGAGGAAAGAAAAAAAATACAGGAAACACTGGCCAGGTTGCTGGAGAAATGATTGCGTCACTCGTCAGAGGAGCATTTGAATAAAATATGATTATTGTACAGGATATACTCGTCAGCGACGACCTCGTGGAGGAACATTTCGTCTGCAATTTACAGGCCTGCAAGGGTGCCTGCTGCTGGGAGGGCGACGCCGGCGCGCCGCTGGAAACCGCGGAACTGCCCGTATTGGAGGCTATTTTTGAAAAAATAAAACCATTTCTGAGCCCCGCCGGCATACAAGCTATTGAAAAACAGGGCAAATACCAGAAGTACGGTGAAGATGAAGAGTGGGGCACTCCCCTTATCGGCAAGGGCCCCTGCGCCTACATGACCCTGAACGCCGCCGGCATTGCCCAATGCGGCATCGAACAGGCCTGGCGCGCCGGCGCCATCGATTTTCAAAAACCAGTCTCCTGTCACCTGTACCCGATCCGGATCGAAAAAAACGAAGAAACCGGCTTTGAAGCGATGAATTACCACCGCTGGGAAATTTGCTCAGCCGCCTGCGAACTCGGCGAAAAAGAACAGATACCCGTGTATCGTTTCGTACGCGACGCGATCATCCGGAAATACGGGCCTGATTTTTACGAGGAACTGGACGGCGCCGCGGCGTTTATGAAATCCGGAGGCTGAATCAATTCTTAATCAGCCCCGACCGGCGGCGATAGTCGTCTTCCAGGCTGTCGATGAGCATCTGATAAGCCGGGTCTTCAATCGGATTCCGGTAATCTTTGGTTTTGTTTTTCCCAAAAATTTTCAGTTTCACGGTATTGTACCGTTTGGGATTGAGGCGGAGGTCCTGCAGAATGAGTTGGAGGTGGCGGCTGGTGCGTACCAGATTGTCGTACAATTCAGGATCGGTGAACATTTGTCCGGCGGTGCCTTCGCCCGATGAAAGCCCGGCCACCAGGGTGTCAATTTTAGCCAGGGCGCCTTTGGCCGACAACAGGGTGGTTTGCAGTCCGCTCATAGCCAGCGATACCGAGTCGAGCGTACCGGAGGCTTTGAGCCCGACCTGATCCAGTTTGGCCGCCTTCAATTGTTCGCTGAAGGCGGACAGGTTGCCCAGCAGCGCCGAGATACTTTCGTTGCTTTTGCGCAAATTGTCGGTAATGGCAGCCGTATTGTCGAAAGTGGCGCCGATACCGGCAGTGCTGGCGTCGAGCAGGATGTTTACTTTATGGGTCAGGATTTCCATGTTTGTCAACGTATGCTGAAGCGCCAGCAGGCTTTTGCCGATGCCTTTAGGATCGTTGGGGTTGGCTATTGAGTCGTAGATTACCGACAGCCGGTGCAGGTACGCTTCGAATTGATCGGGATTGCCGATGATACTTTCCACGAATGACTTGGTACGCCCGATGAGAGTGTCGCGGCTTTGAGCGCAGTCGTCGCCGCGGCAAGGCCCGGGGATTTCCAGGTTAATAGCCTTGCCGCCCATGATACTGGCGCTGACAATAGTGGCGACGGTGGTTTTAGGGATGCTGACGTCTCCTTCCAGGTTTATGACGGTGATGATCGTTTTATTGTCGCGGGGGTCGACGTACATGTCTTTTACCATGCCCACCTGCAGACCGCTGATAAATACCGGGCTGGAAGGCCGGAGTTGCTCGACGTCTCTGTATTTAATATAAAACGTCTGGGAAGTCGTGAGGATGTTCCTGCCTTTCAGGAACTTGAATCCCCAAATGGCCAGGCCGATAGCTGCTATGGCCAGCAGCCCGATTTTTGTTTCATTTCTAATCTTGAGCATAGTATGGAATAAGTGCTTTTGCAGGAAGGTTTAAGCGCGCAAGCGTCGGGTTTTAATTGGCAGGCGTTTTTAATGTTTCAATTTTGGCCGTGCGGAAGCCCAGGTTGAATAATTCGGGCAACATTTTTTCAGCCTCGGCGCGGGTGGCAAATTTGCCGGTAAAATAATGATACTGCCCGGCCGACCTTTCTTCGACCACATCGCCGAGCAAGCCGAGCTGGCCGGCATTTTTATCCAGGCGTGAAGACCAGCTCAGCAGGTGTATCCGGAAAGCGTCCGGGCCAGACTTATTGGACATATCGAGCAATGGGATTTCGTCGGCATAAAGATCGGCCTCGGCCCGGCGCGTGGCGTCGCCGGAAACCGGCTGGGCGGTATTATTCAGTGCAACGGCGGTATGTTGTTTCGGCGCTACCGCGGCGGCGGTTACCGGTTTAGCGGGTTTTTTTCCCGCGGGCTCTATCGCCGTTTTGTGGCCGGCAGGCACGGCCTGGCCCGATTTGGCGGTCATTTGCGCCGGCGCCGGTTTTACGGCGCGCGCGACAAAAGGCATGCCTTCCATCTGCGCCTTGTAGGCCCGGAAGGCCTCGAATATGGCTTCCGCCATTTGCTCCTGGCCTTCGGCGGAGGCGATAAACGCTTCTTCCACGCGATTGGTCAGGTACCCGGCCTCTACCAGTACCGACGGCATGGCCGTTTCGCGCAGCACCAGAAATCCGGCTTGTTTGACGCCCTTGTCTTCCCGTCCGGCAATTTCGGCGGCGTATTGCTGAACGAAACTGGCAAACAAGATGCTTTGCTCCAGGTAAGCGCTTTGCATCACGCTGCCGAAAATATGCGCCTCGGGACTGTTGGGATCGTATCCGCCGTAGTTTTTCTGATAATTGTCTTCCAGGAATATGGAAGCGTTTTCGCGTTTGGCTACTTCCAGGTTGTGCTGGGCGGTGTGCAGGCCCATCACATACGTCTCGGCGCCGTGAATGCGCGACGCGCTCACCGCGTTGCAATGCACGCTCACGAACAGATCGGCGTTGTTGCGGTTGGCAATGGCCGCGCGTTCGTTCAACTCCACGAACACGTCGGTTTCGCGGGTATAGATCACCTCTACGTCCGGAAACTCGGCCCGTATGAGGGCGCCCAGTTTCAGGACGATAGCCAGTGCATTGTGTTTTTCTTTGGACGAAGCGCCGATACAGCCGGGGTCTTTGCCGCCGTGTCCGGCGTCGAGCACTATTTTTCTGATGCGGTAAGCGCCGCCGGCGGTTTTGCGAAGGGCGGCGGACAACTGCCGGTATTCAATTCCGGCACAAACCTTGCCACCCGAATGGTTGGCGGTGCAATGAGAATCCGTACTTTTGCCGTCGCCGGAGCGGGAAACGGTTTCCTCGCACCGGTGTTCATGGCCGGATACCGGATTCAAAGCGGACAAGTTAAAATTTTGCAACAGAAGCCACGCTACGAGTGTCAGCAACGTTTGATGGGCAACTTGTTTTCTCATGTTTCTCAGTCGTTGTACAGGGATTGGAGCGCATGCGCCATAAACGAACAAATCGTGTTTAAATTTCCGGGCAAATATCGGCTTTTCTTGCAAATGATGTGCGTTTTAGCGCATACCTCTCTTTCGGCCCAACAACCCGCGGCACGCCCCGACTCTATTCCGCCTGCCGACAGCCTCCGGCCGGCTTTCCGCGATTCGCTGAGCATCGACCTCAGCCGGGTAAAAATATTCAACCAAACCCTTCACGAAGGGGTGGATTACGGCTTCGCCGACTCCGTGTGGTTTGGCGGGAAAAAAAAAAAAATTCAACCTCAACG
>CALEYM010000421.1 GCA_937926185.1 uncultured Bacteroidota bacterium
TTGGTGCCTAAGGCGAGGCCGCCTGCCCCGGCAAATAGTTCCATCGTTCGCATAGCTCAATGTGATTGTATAAGCTTAAAGAAATTACATTTTTCAGCCAGTGCGCAAATATCGCATTTCGGTTTTTGACTTGTGCATACGAGAGTGGCATAATCCAGGATAGCCCAGTTAATTTCTTTCGAAGAAGGGTGATCGGTAACCTTGTTTGCCGTTTGTTTTAGTTGTTTATCAAATCGGTAATCTTTTACCCGCCTGGGAGCAAAGTATCTTTCCAAAAGCCTGGCCATATTTACATCCAACAATGCCGACGGTTTATTCAGGACAAATAGGTCGAAAGCGTTCGCAGTATACTGGCCAAATAGGGACAATTCTTCTACCAGGTCTTTTGTTTCCGGGAGATCACCTTTGTGACGCTTCATTTCAACTCCTAACTGATGCAATCGTCCAGCTTTTAAATTATGCAGGCCGAACGGGCGTAACACTGAACGCAATTCTGATTCCGGCGCCTTGGCTAACAATTCCCAGGAAGGATATTGACTTAAGAAACCGGGTAAATATTTAGCCACTGTTACTGCCTTCGTCCGTTGGAGCAAGATTTCAGCAATAATTATTTCATAATTAGATGCACCTTTTTCCCGCCACGGAAATTTTCTGCCAAATCTTGAAAACCAATCCAGCAAAACATTCTGAAGATGTATAATCTTTTCCTGATCCATTTGCCAAGTTACCCAATTTTACTTCTTACCCGGCATTATTTTTATCTGTATACAAAGATAGTCGTCTTCCTCAATTTGATCTTTACCCTTTGTCTTTTGACCAGATAAAAACTGGAATCTTCCGTCTCATCTTTTTCTTCCATTCAAATGCATACTATGTCTCGCTCAATCATCTTTTTGACATTCCTCTCCTTCCTTGTACTCGCCTGTTCCGACGGCAAACGCGATATCCGCGATTACTACTTCCCGGTGGAATCTTTGCAGGATGGCCTGGTATACGCTTATTCCGCCGAGGAAGGCGATACTTCCGAGCGGCGGTACTGGTACTACCGCGCCTTCGAACAGGACAGCGGTCTTTTTTTGGTCAGCACCCAGTACGACCGGAATTTTGAGATCGTTCAGGTCCTGCGCGAAAAGATTTTAGACAGCGGTTCGCGGGCGCGCAACAGCTTTTTATACGAAACGGATACGGTCAGCGGCAAAGCACGGCCCATTCCGACTGTCATCGAGTCGCCGGACTTGTTTCCTTTCCGGGTAAGCGACTCCCTGGGGGTATTCTTATTTAGTCTGAAATATCATCCCCTGTTCGACACGACGGCCACCATCTATATCATCCGAAACCGTCGTTACCTGGGCGACGGTCCCGGTTTTGAATTTGCCGGTAAAAAATACCCCACCATTCGGTTCGGCCTGCAGGAGGCCGTGGGAAATGAAAAAGAAGGCGCTTCGGAAGTAGCCGGCACAGGCCAGGAATGGTATGCCAAAGGCCTGGGGTTGGTTTATTCTGAAAAATCATTTGCCGCGGGCAAAATCCGCTACGTTTTCCGGCTGAAAGAGACTTTTCCGATGACGGAACTGGAAAGGCGGGCAAAGCGGCAATTTGAGACAGAGTAATTAAGCGTCATTAATCGTCAATGCGTCATTTTGAGGGGAATACGGTTCAGGAAAACCCCACTTTGCGCTGATACCGCCGGACAAGCCAGCGCAACCAAAAAGAAAATACGATGACGATGATCAGTTCGAGCAGCAATAGCCATGAAGTTCCCCAGGTGTGCAGGGCTGCCACCCAGGCCAGGATCAGCACATTGAGCCCGACGAGTACGGCCGTGGCCTGCATGTGGGTAAGGCCGGCATCCAGCAGCTGATGGTGAATATGGCTCCGGTCGGGGTGGAACGGCGATTGCCCCCTGCGCAGCCGGTGGGTAAATACCCGCAGGGTATCGAAGATCGGCAGGATCAGCACGGCTATGGCAATGGCCGGGGCCGATTCGAATTTCAAAGATTCGCTTTCAGAAACGGCTGTATTCAGTTCCACAAACTTGATGGCCAGCACGGCGCAGACCGTTCCGATCAGCATGGCGCCGGTATCGCCCATGAAAATACGCGCCGGCGTAAAATTATATTTTAAAAAAGCGGTGAGGGCGCCAGTCAGTGAAAAGGCCAGTACGGCAAACTCCATAAAACCGGTCATAAAAAACCATCCGCCCAGCGTCGCACAGGCCAGCAGGCCAATACTGCCGGCCAGGCCGTTGATCCCATCGATCAGGTTGAATGCGTTGACGATACCAACGATCACCAGGACAGAAAGAATAAAACTCGGCAATTCCGGCAATTCGTATACGCCGAACACGCCGTATAAGCTGGTAATCTTTACATGCGATTTGTATACCAGAATAAGCGCGGCCAGTATCTGACCGAAAAGTTTTTTAGCAGGGGAAAGCGGTACCAGGTCGTCTTTCACGCCGATCAGGAAAATAATGACCAGGGCCGCTAAAATGTACTGCAGCATGCCGAAGGATTGAACAGGCGCCCACAGGATAATCCCGCAAATTGCGCCGGCAAAAATGGCAACGCCGCCCAGCGAAGGTGTCGGCTCGTCGTGAGCACTGCGCGCATTCGGGCTATCGTACAATTTCCTCACCCGCGCCACCCCAATAATGGACGGTATGGCGAGATAAGTCAGGGTAAAAGCCGTGATAAATCCCAAAAGGATTGCGAACATGGGAGGATCGTGCCGGTTATGATTGTCCCGAGGCCTCGGGACGGATTGCGGATTACGGATTGCGGATTGCAACGTTGCAAAAGTATGTTTTTCTCCGGAGCCCCGGGTACCCGGGGAAACGTTACTTTTGAGGGCGCTTTCGTCCGAATGAAGCAACGAAAATCCGAGTAAAGCGTTTTATACCAGCGCTATGATCACAACCGTTTTAATGCCTGTGAAAACCCGGTTTATTTTTCCCTTTCTTTGGTTTGCAGCCACCGCGTTGCCGGCACAGCAGCCGGCCGATACATTGCCGGCGCCGTCTGGCGCATGGGCGCGACTGGAAGTGGAAAACGGCGATTCCACCTTCATCATGGCCCTGCGCCTCGTCAAAATTGCCGCGCGGCGCCAGTTCAAGGATTTTGCCGAACAACGCCAGTATTACCTCTATATGCGGGCTGCCCGCAAAGTTTATCCGTATGCCCTGCAGGCGATCAATCTCTATGAAGAAATTCAGGCTGAAACGGAAGATATGAGCAAGCGCCAGCGCCGCCGCTATTTGCGCAGGGAGAACAAAGAACTCAAAGACGATTTTAAAGAACAAATGAAAAACCTTTCCCGCACGGAGGGCAAGGTGCTCATTAAAATGATCGAAAAGGAAATGGATAAACCTTTTTACGATCTGATAAAAGATACCCGCGGCGGGCTCACCGCCGGCTATTGGCATAATCTCGGCAAACTATGGGGCTACGATCTTAAACAAGGATATGAGCAGGGCGCCGATAAACTGCTCGATGAAATTTTCCTGGATTACGATTTCGGAAGGCCGGATTGGTGGAATTAACTTGCTATGCAGCCTTCAGCCGTCCAACCCGCGAATGTTCCAGTTTTTCCCCGGCATAATTCCGGTCAATGACCAGGGTTTTGTTTTCCTTTTTGCTCATCGGCAGGTCGAACATGGCGTCGGTCAGAATGGCTTCGCACAGGGAACGAAGGCCGCGGGCGCCGAGTTTGTATTCCAACGCTTTTTCGGCAATAAAATCAATGGCTTCCGGCAAAAATTGCAATTGAATACCTTCCAGGGCAAACAGTTTTTCATACTGGCGTACCAAGGCGTTACGCGGCTCGGTGAGGATACGGGTTAGAGCCGAAAGGTCGAGCGGATCGAGGTGCACCACCACCGGCAGACGGCCAACCAGTTCGGGGATGAGGCCGAAGTGTTTGACATCCTGGTGAGTAACGTATTGCAACAGGTTTTCCCGGTCGATTTCCTGCACTTGTTGTTTGGTGTATCCGATCACCTGGGTATTTACCCTGCGGGCGATCACCTTTTCAATGCCGTCGAATGCGCCGCCGCAGATGAACAGGATATTCTGGGTATTCACTTTCACCAATTTTTGTTCGGGGTGTTTGCGTCCGCCCTGCGGCGGCACCAGCACCTCGGCACCTTCCAGCATTTTCAGGAGGGCTTGCTGTACGCCTTCGCCCGATACATCGCGGGTGATGGAAGGATTATCCTGTTTGCGGGCAATTTTATCGATTTCATCGATGTAAACAATACCGCGTTCGGCAGCCTCCACATCGTAATCGCATACCTGGAGCAAGCGCGCCAGTATACTTTCCACGTCTTCACCCACGTAACCGGCTTCCGTGAACACCGTGGCGTCCACGATGGCAAAGGGCACGTTGAGCAATTTGGCGATCGTTTTGGCCAGCAGGGTTTTACCCGTGCCCGTCTGGCCGATAAACAACACGTTGGATTTTTCTATTTCCACGTCGTTGTCGTTCACCTTACCTGTTTGCTGCAAACGTTTGTAGTGGTTATATACGGCCACCGCCAGCACTTTTTTGGCTTCTTCCTGGCCGATCACATAGTTGTCGAGAAATGCCTTGATCTCGCGCGGCGGCGTCAGGCGTATCGGACCGCTGTATTTGGCGCTTTTCGGAGCGACGGCCTCCGCTTCGGGTTCTCCGCCCCGGTGCAACTCCTGATCGATAATTTCCTGTGCTTTTTCCACGCACATTTCGCAAATCTGCGCTTCCATGCCCGAAATCAGGATCATGACGTCTTCTTTGCTGCGCCCGCAAAAAGAACATTGGTGTGGGTTGACCCGGCCGCGTTTTATCATATTCGTGTTTTAAATGTGGTCAATGAGATCAATGTGGTCAATGAGATCAATGTGGGGCCCTGCATTGACCACATTGATCTCATTGACCACATTTAAAATTATTTCACCTGCTTCCGCGGGTTATTCCGGTCGAGCACTTCGTCCACCAGGCCGTAGGCTTTGGCTTCTTCACCGCTCATCCAGTTGTCGCGGTCGCAATCTTCTTCGATGCGCTCGTACGGTTGCCCGGTGTGGTGCACCAGGATATCGTAGAGCGATTTTTGCATTTTTTTGATCAGTTTGTATGTGATCTCGATATCCGATACCTGACCCTGGGCGCCACCCATCGGTTGGTGGATCATCACATGGCTGTGGTACAGGCAGCTGCGCTTGCCTTTGGTGCCGGAAGCCAGGAGCACTGCGCCCATGGAGGCAGCGAGTCCTGTACAGATAGTTGCCACGTCGGGCGCCACGTATTGCATGGTATCGTAAATACCCAGCCCGTCGATCACCGAGCCGCCGGGGCTGTTGATAAACAGCTGGACATCGCGCTTGGGGTCGCTCGACTCGAGAAACAGCAATTGTGCCTGGATGACGTTGGCCACGTATTCCGTGACCGGCACGCCCATGAAGATAATGCGGTCCATCATCAGGCGGCTGAACACGTCCATGGCCACGACGTTCATCTGTCGTTCCTCAATAACCGCGGGAGTGAAGGCCCGGATATTGGGCACGCTTACCGGCGTGGTGATATTGACGTACTTTTCAAGGTGCATGCCACTCATGCCAAGGTGTTTGGTGGCATACTTCATAAACTCATTTTTGTCGAACATAATAAAGCCTTTTTTTGAGGCAAGTATAACAACGTTTTCAATCGAAGGTTAAAACACAACAAAAGGGAACCGGACTGCTCGAAGTATGTTGCTTTTTTAGGGACGAACAACTACATGTACTTTACGAATGACAATTGACAGATGGAGAGATGTTCAACAAAATTGGTCATTGCGCAAGTCCAAAGTCGTCTGTCGCAAGTCGTCAGTCGGCCACCTCTTCAACTTTTTTCGTAATCGCGTCGAGTGTTTGGTGAAATACCTCGGATGTGACAGACGTATCGTTCAGCGTAACGAGTTCGCGGATAACCTGGAAGACCTTGTCCGTTTCCAGGTCTTTCCGGGTTTTTTCCACGTCCTTTTCATCCTGCATCAAGCGATCCACGCTGCTGTTGATGATGTGGTCGGGCAGGGCAGCCTGGAAATATTGCCGCACTTTGTTGGCGTATTCCCGGCGCAGCTCTTCGTCGGTGACTTCGATGTCAAACTGTTCTTTCAGCCTGTCGCGCAGGATCGACCAACGCAGGTTTTCCGCAAAGGCCGGATATTCCGATTCGATTTGTTCCGGCGTCAGGCCTTCATTATTGGATGCTAACCACCGTTTCAGGAAATGATCCGGTAAATCGAGATGATTCAGTTCCATCAGGCGGGTCTGGAAGTCGCGCATGAGCAGGGCATTGGAACGCACTTCATAAAAACGCCCGATGCCTTTTTTCAGCTCGTTGATGGCTTCATCCCGGTTATTGGCGTTACCGCCGAAATAATTGGTGAAAAACTCCTCGTCCAGGTCGGCAATATCCACCCGCGATACTTCTTCTATTTGTCCTTCAAACCAATCGCCCACTACGCGGTCGTCATCCTCGGGCAAGTTGAGCAGGTACTTGCGGTACATGTTGTCCTCTTTGTGGTTTTCCAGCAAGCGGTAATTAAAACGGATGGTGTCGCCCTTTTTCTTCGTCAAAAACTCATTTTTGAGCGCCGCGTCGGTGATATTATCCACATAAACGGTCATGGTAGTTTCCCAACCGCCTTCTTTGATTTGTTCGCCGTCCAGTTCGCCGGCATTGACGCGCAGGATGTCTTTTTCCTGAATATCATCTTCCGGATTGCTGCGTTTGCCCATCCGTTTGCGGGCGTATTCCAGGTCTTCTTCGGCCAGCTGGTCGAGGTTGGAAATGGTGAGCCGGTCGAAAGACTGGCTTTTGTCCAGGCCCTGGATTTCAAAATCCGGCACAAAGCCGATCTCATAAGAAATGGCGTATTCTTTTTCCGGGTTGTCCACCTTGAAAGAATAGCGCGATTGGTCTTCCGCGGGTAAAGGCTGGCCCAGTATGTTCAATTTGCTTTCACGGAGATATTCGTACAATTCATCCGACAACATTTTATTCAGAATATCGCCGAATATGCTGGTGCCGAACATACGTTTGATATATTCCATGGGCGCCTGGCCTTGCCGGAAACCTTTGATCGCGGCGCGGTGGCGGAATTTTTTAAGTTCGGCGTCAATTTTCGGCTTAAGGTCTTCCCGCGTAAGGGTCACGGTGATAATAGCCGAGGTATTATCGAGGTCTTTTCGTTCTACGTATGGCATGATTTTCGAATGTAAAATGTGCGGGCGGAGGGACTCGAACCCCCATGCCTCGCGGCGCCAGATCCTAAGTCTG
>CALEYM010000422.1 GCA_937926185.1 uncultured Bacteroidota bacterium
ATAAGCCCTCATAAACCCTCATAAACCCTCATAAACCCTCATAATTTCCCCAGTGTTTTCTCCACAAACTCCGTCAGGGCTTCGCCGCGCAGCATACCCTGTTGGAGCAGCGCCACGTCGCACAGGTAGCGGGCCAGGTCGGACTGCTCCGATTCGTTTTCCAGTTTGACCAGTTTTTGCGCCACCAGCGGGTGGTTGGTGTTCACCACCACGTTGTACGAATCGGGGAAATCGCCCATACCCATGCCGTGCAGGGCCTGCATCTCTTTCATCCGGCGCAGGAATTCGGGTTTGGTGATGGTTACCGGCAGGTCGTCAGGCGACAAAGGCTGACACTCCACCCGCGCGCCGCTGTTGGCGGCTGCTACTTTTTCGAATACGCTTTTTACCGCGGCCACTTCCTGTTCGCTGAGTACCGAGGTTTTTTCCTCCTCCTTTTGTACCAGTTTATCCGGCGTGTCGGAATCGACGCGGACGAATAACAAGCCCAGTTCGGAACGGTATTCGAGGTGTTGCATCCAGTGGTTGTCGAGCACGGTATCCATTTTCAGCACGTCGTAGCCGCGGTTGCGGACGGCTTTGATGAGGGCGTTGTGGCCGTCGGGGTCCTGGGTGTAGATGCAGACGATCTTCTGGTGTTTGTCGGTTTGGTTGGTTTTGATCTTTTCCTTGTAATCGTTGAGCAGGTAAAACTCGCCGTTGGTATTTTCCAGCAGGGCGAAGTTCATGGCCCGCTCCTGGAATTTGTTGTCCGACACCATGCCGTATTTGACGAAAACGCCCAGATCGCGCCATTTTTGTTCGAAGGCGGGGCGGTCGGCTTTGAACAGCTCGTGTAGTTTGTCGGCCACTTTTTTAGCGATGTATTCGCTGATCTTTTTCACGTTGGCGTCGCTTTGCAAATAGGAACGCGACACGTTGAGCGGAATGTCGGGTGAGTCGATAACGCCGTGCAGCAGCAGCAGCCATTCGGGCACGATGTCGCGCACGTCGTCGGTGACGAACACCTGGTTGCAGTAAAGGTGTATCTTATTGCGCGTCACCTCCATGGCATTGCCCAGTTTGGGGAAATACAACACGCCTGTCAGGTTGAAGGGATAATCGATGTTCAGGTGTATCCAGAACATGGGCTCCGCCGCCATGGGATACAGTTTGCGGTAGAACGCCAGGTAGTCCTCGTCTTTGAGTTCTCCGGGCGTTTTTTTCCAAAGCGGGTGCGTGTCGTTGATGATATTGGGTACTTCCCGCTTTTCTTCTTTTTGATCGTCGCCTTCGCCCGCAGTTTCGTATTCCGTACGGACACCGAACTGGATGGGTACGGGCAAGAATTTGCAGTATTTTTCCAGCAGGTCTTCGAGGCGGTGTTTTTCCAGAAAATCGTTATTCTCCTCGTTGATATAGAGGATGATATCGGTGCCGCGTTCGTCTTTTTTTATGTTTTCCATGGAAAATTCCGGGGAGCCTTCGCAAGTCCATTTGACTCCCTTGGCGCCTTTTTTCCAGGATTTGGTTACTACTTCCACCTTGTCGGCCACCATAAACGACGAATAGAAGCCCAGGCCGAAGTGGCCGATGATGGCGCTGTCCTGGTATTTTTCCAGAAATTCGGCGGCGCTGCTGAAGGCGATCTGGTTAAGGTATTTGAGCACTTCTTCC
Organism: uncultured Bacteroidota bacterium; assembly: GCA_937926185.1. Taxonomy (GTDB): domain Bacteria; phylum Bacteroidota; class Bacteroidia; order Chitinophagales; family Saprospiraceae; genus M3007. The sequence goes on from CALEYM010000422.1 coordinate 1,657, forward strand.
TCGGTCATACCGATGCCGCGGTCGCGTACGATGATGCGTTTTTCTTCGGGTTCGACGATGACCTGAATGGTGGTATCGCCAATTTCTCCTTTCACTTCGCCGCGTTGGGCCAGCACCTCCAGTTTAACGGTGGCGTCCACGGCATTCGATACGAGTTCGCGCAGGAAAATCTCGTGATCGGAGTACAGGAATTTTTTAATGATGGGGAAGATGTTCTCGGTCTGAACGGAAATAGTACCTTTTTGCATGATGATTCAGTGGTTTTGGTTCCGTTCCGGGTGGTTCAAAGCCTGTGCCAGCCTGATGGTACCTGACAAAATGTCTTGAGCTGTCTGTATTTGCGCCGAAATTTTAAGAGGGGCTTAAACGCGCCTGGTTGCAATTTTGGCACAGTAGTTGTAAAATGTTAAACAGCGCAATGGCGCATACTGCCCGGGTTGATCTTGGGCGCTTTATTTGAAAATTGGATCATTCCGTTCCATAAAAATTAAGGCCAAATGTGGCCTTAAGCCCGTGGGCGAGGGACCAGTCCGTCTGGGGGGTAGGGCTGGTCTCCTCACCACTTTTGTAAAGCCGTCTGTCAGACGGCTTAAAAATTAAAAAGCAACAGCCCGTCTTGCGTTAACTGCAAGGCGGGCTTTTTTGTTTTTCTCTTTATAAATTTTCAAGCCGTCTGGCAGACGGCTTTACAGGGCGGGCAGGCGGAGCAGCGACCGCATTTTGGCATAAATATCCGTATTGTCGTACACCCCGTTGAATTGTTCGGCGCCCGGTCCGTAAGCGAAAACCGGCACCAGTGAGGCTGTGTGATAGTCGGTGGTGAATTTGATGCTCAGCGATTTTTTATCTTCTCCGCGCAACAGCGCCATACCGCCCGTTTCGTGGTCGGCGGTGACGATCACGAGGGTGTTTCCGTCTTTTTTGGCAAATTCAAGCGCTTCACCAATGGCATGGTCGAAGTCGATCATTTCCAATACGGCGTTTTCGGCTTTGTTGGCATGGCAGGCCCAGTCGATCTGGGCGCCTTCTATCATCAGGAAAAAACCTTTGTCGCTGCGTTTGGACAGGAACCCCGGCGCCAGGCGGGCGGCTACCGGCAGGTAATCGCGGCCGTCGGCGACAGAAGCCGGTTCTTCAAGGGAGGAAAACCACGCGAATGGCTTCACGGGATCGGGGATACCCTTATCGATGGCGTAGCCGCTGAAATCGCTGACCAAATAACCTTTTTGCTGCAATTCGGCGTACAGGTTGCGCTCGTCGGTTTTCCGGTTGGTGAAATACTTCATGCCGCCGCCAATGAACAGGTCGATGTCGGTTTGCAGGAACCAGGTGGCAATTTCCTCCATGTATTGCCGGTCGGAGACGTGCGCGATGAAGGAAGCCGGTGTGGCGTGGGTAATGCTGGAACTGGTGACCAGGCCGGTAGCCAGACCGAAAGCCTCGGCCTGTTCGAGTATGGTGGCGCAGGGCTTTTTCTTCGCCGTCATGCCAATGGCGCCGTTGTAGGTTTTGCAGCCGCAGGAAAAGGCAGTGGCGCCCGCTGCCGAGTCGGTGATCAGGTTTTTGGAGGCATGGGTTTTCATCAGTCCCGTGGCTGGAAATTGTTCCAGATTCAGTTTTTCGCCGTTGGCATAGAAGCCGGCCGTTACCTGGGCCAGCCCCATGCCGTCGCCGATCATCAGGATGATGTTTTTAGGGTAGTGTTCCGCTTTTCCCGCCGGCGGCCCCAACTGGCGGCCACTGTGGAAAGAGAAGATAAATACCGATAGCAGCAGCGCAATTTGTTTCATAGCGCAAAAATAGTCATTGTCTTTGGCTTAACCGTGCTCCGCGTACCGTTTAAAATTATCCAGGATCGCCTGCCAGCCAGCCCGTTGCATTTCGTGCGAATGGATATTTTCGGCATCGAAAGTCTCGGCAATATGAACGCCGGCTCCATTTGGACTAAAGGTGATCGCTACTTTTCTGCCGTCGGCAATGGTGTAGGCGATGCGTTTATTTTCTGCCACTTCATCGTAGGCGCCTTCAAAATCGAAACTAAAGCTGCCGTCTTTAGCCGCCATAGTGAACACGAATTTTCCGCCCGGACGCAAATCATTCACCGCATTGGGCGTATGCCAGTCGTCGGAAGCGTTGTTCCAGTTTCGGATATGTTCGGGCTCTGTCCACAAGCGCCAGATTTTTTCGATGGGGGCGTGTACGACGTTTTCGACCGTTATGGCGGTTGTTGATGGCTCGGGCGCTTGCGTCAGTTTGTCAATCTCGATTTTCCGCATTTGCAGCATGGCGTTCATCGCGCGTTGCGCCACTGCCGGGTCGGGGTCGGAGAGCAGCCGCGGCAAGGCTTCCGGGATGATCTGCCACGACACGCCGAATTGGTCTTTCAGCCAGCCGCACATGCTTTCTTCGCCGCCGTCTGCGGTAAGTTTTTCCCAAAAAAAGTCTACCTCGGCTTGGGTATCGCAGTGTACCACGAACGACAGGGCTTCATTAAAAGTGAAAGTTTGGTCCAGCATGGGATTGTCCATGGCGATAAACACCTGCCCGCCGAGGTTAAAACGGGCGTATTTCACCGTGCCTTCGGGTCCGGCTTCGCCCTGGTGATAATGCAGTACCACGGCCACGGATGAATGATCGAACAATTGGGTGTAAAAGTGGAGCGCGGCTTCGGCTTTACCCCGCTGTGGCCCGGTGAACAAAAGGCAGGGTGTAAATTTTTGCCCTACGTCTTCGATCTTGCCCATCGAAATCTGCCAGGTAAGCCCGTAGCGGTCTTGCAGCCAACCGTATTTGTCGCTCCAGTCGTAGCGGTTGAGCGGCATCAGCGCCATACCGCCTTCGATGAGTTTGTTCCAGACGGCATCGGTCTCCGCCTCCGTTTCGCAGACGACGAAAATGGAAACAGACGGGTTGAATTTGAAGCGGGGGCCGCCGTTCAGGGCAGTGAATTGTTGGCCGCCGAGCGAGAAGTCGACAACCATGACCGCGTCGCCGTGGCAGACGATCTTTCCGGTTTTTGAATGCTCAAAAACGGAGGTGTAAAAATTGGCCGCTTCTTCGGCCTGGTGGTCGAACCAGAGAAATGGGGTTATTTTTTGAATGGTTGTCATAGCTGATATTTAGTTATTGTCAATGTTTCTTTTTTGTTTTGGCCTGTTCCAGATTTTCCCGGATTCTGAACTGCACGATCCTGGTAATCAGGTCGAAAGGCATGGGCCGGTCCAGCGGAAATTGGATCGAGCCTTTCCCGGTTTTGTAACTTTCAAATTCTTTTTGAAACGCTTCCACCGCCACGGGCGCCGGGTAGAAGCCAATGTGGTTTTTAAAACCGGCGAAGTAAACCACATAAGTATTGTTCAGCTTAAAGGTGGGAATCCCGTAGCTGATCGTTTCCTCCGCGTCTGGCGCAACATTTTTTATGGTCGCCCGGATTTGTTCCAGAACAATTTGCGTCTCTGTCGGAAAAGCGGCTATGTACTCATCGATACTACGCGGCTTATTGTTTGTCATACTGAAAGCCCGTTTACTTTAACCAATTGTTTTAAATTTTTGACGCTACAAAGGTAAGGGTGAAGAACAAAGGACAAAGATAGGCGAAAGCGACAAGATCAGGGGTGTTTTACGACATTTTTTGTTTTATAATAATTTTACTTGCTCGAAATCTTGCCTAATGTCTTGTACATCAACAAATATTTTTTCTGGCAATTGATTCCTCAAGACCCTGACGATGAAAAATTCGCCGATTGTGCCGTCGCTGCGGGCGCTGAATACCTCGTCACTAATGATCGCCATTTTAATACGCTTAAAAAAATTACATTCCCAAGAATCAATGTGGTGAATGAAGATGAATTTCGCCGGATATTCGAAGGGAAATTTGAAGCGGAGCTTTAGGGTATCACCTGCTGAGAAATTTCGTACTGCGTTGAAAATTACAGCCCTACAACCTGCGCCATCTTTTCCCTCCCCTTCGCATCCGGCAAGCTGCCAAACCCCGCCCCCATGTTATCCGCCGCATGTTTTGGATTGGACGTGCCCGGAATGACGCAATTGACTGCGGGATGCGAGAGGATAAATTTCAGGAAAAACTGCCCCCAGCTGTTGATGTCGTATTCGGCGGCCCATTCCGGCAGGGTTTTGCCTTTGACGGCGCTGAACAGGGAGCCTTTTTCAAAGGGTTCGTTTATGATGACCGCCACGCCGCGGTCGCGGGCGGCGTCGAGCAGGCGGCGTTCGGCGTTGCGCACGCGGATGGAGTAATTAAATTGCACAAAGTCGATCCGGTGCGATTTGATAATTTGTTCCAGTTGTTCGTGCGCCGAAACGGTATAGTGGGTGACGCCCACATAACGGATCTTACCTTCATCCTTCCATTGTTGGAGCGTTTTCAGGTGGGTTCGCCAGTCGACGAGGTTGTGCACCTGCATGAGGTCCATGGTTTTGCGCCGCATCTTTCGCAGGGAGGCTTCCATCTGGTCTATACCCGCCTGTCGTCCGCTGGTCCAGACTTTGGTGGCGTAGAAAAACCGGTCGGCCAGGCCGGTGGCAGCAGTCAGGTCGCCGACCACCTGTTCGGACTCTCCATACATTGGAGAGGAATCGATGAGTTTGCCACCCATATCCGCCATTCGCTGCAACACCTCGCGCAGGGGCTGCCGTTCGGATTCGGCAGCGCCCACGTCGAACTGTATCCAGGTGCCGAGACCCACCACTGGCAGCGCCTCGCCAGAGGAAGGGATCGGGCGGGTAAGCATGGCTTTGTCCATATTAAGTAAACTTGAAAGGGGAAAAGTGGCAGCGCCAAGGCCGGCATAACCTGCCAGTTTCAGCACCGAACGCCGGGTCATCGATTTGTTTTTCATAGCAAGGCTAAAAGTAATTCGTATTTGATTTTTTCGTGCCTTTGAGGCCGGCATTTATTATCTGGTCAGCAAGCTACGGGGCAATTTATAACTTCGGTTTTTCGGGATTTTATGTAAAAAACCCGCTTTTTTAACAAAAATTTGCAGCTTGGAAACCGCCGTGCTGTTGCGTCCGAAGGTTGGAGCAAAGGACTTTTAACCAGACAGCGCGGGACGGGCTTACTAATTTAAAAGGTGAAAATGAAAAAATACCACTGGCTGCTGTTTCAATGCCTGACACACACCGCCCTTGCCCAGCAATACTCCATTCAACCCATCCCCTTTCACCGGGTTCAGCTGGAGGACCGTTTCTGGGCGCCCTGCGTCGAAACGGTGCGTAACGTGACCATTCCGGCCACCTTCCGGAAAAACGAGGAAACCCTGCGGATCAAAAATTTCGAGGTAGCGGCCGGGACAGTTCCCGGCAGCGTATGCACCCGTTTTCCGTTCGACGATTCCGACGTGTTTAAAAGTATCGAGGGCGCGGCCAACGCCTTGCGCACCAGACGGGATCCCAAACTCGAAGCGGACGTGGAGGCCCTGATCCGAAAAATCGGCGCGGCCCAGGAGCCCGACGGCTACCTCTACACCTGGCGCACCATCGTGGAACGCCAAAAACGAACCGGCGACACGACAAAGCCCGAGCATAAAAAACCCTTTCTGGACTGGCTCGACGGCCCGCGCTGGCAAAATGAAGACAAACTCAGCCATGAACTCTACAACGCCGGTCATTTGTACGAGGCCGCTGTAGCCTGGTACCAGGCCACCGGTAGACGCAATTTACTGGACATTGCCCTGAAAAATGCCGAACTGATTGCCCGCGATTTCGGCCCCGGCAAACTGTCAAAAGCCCCCGGTCACCAGGAAATCGAGATTGGCCTGGTGAAACTGTACCAAACAACGGGAGATAAACGCTGGCTCGATCTGGCTAAATTTTTCCTCGACACGCGCGGCTATGGCGAAGAATATTCCCAAAACCATCAAAAAATAAAAGATCAGCGCGTGGCCGCGGGCCATGCCGTGCGCCTGGCCTATATGTTTGCCGGCGCAGCCGACGTAGCCGCCCTGACAGGCACCCACGAATACGACGAGGCCATGAAAGCCGTGTGGGACGACATCGTGGGTACTCAGATGTACATCACCGGCGGCGTGGGCGCCACGGGCAGCAACGAGGGATTTGGCGGGGCTTACGATTTGCCCAATTACAGCGCCTACTGCGAAACCTGTTCGTCCATTGCCTTTCTGTGGTGGTCGCAGCGCATGTTCCAGCTGAGCGGTGAAAGCCGCTACCTCGACGTGGTGGAACTGACCCTGTACAACGCACTGAACGCCGGTTTGTCGCTTTCCGGCGACCGCTTTTTCTACCCCAACCCGCTGGAAAGCCGCAAAAACGTGGAGCGCGCCGAGTGGTTCAGCTGCGCCTGCTGCCCACCCAACCTGACCCGCTTTTTCACCGCCCTGCCGGAACTGCTCTACGCCAGAAAAGGCAACGACCTGTACGTCAATCTGTTCGCGGCAAGCCAAACCGACATCGAAAACACCAACAGCATAGGGCAAAAAGTGAAGGTGAACATCCGACAGGAAACCGGCTTCCCCTGGGACGGGCTGGTAAAGATCCACGTTGACCCTGCCAAACCGAATACCTTTGCCTTGAAAATTCGCATCCCCGGCTGGGTGAAAGGCGACGTCGTGCCACTCGACCTGTACCGTTTTTACGCTTTTTCCGGCAATCCGCTGACGTTGAAAGTGAACGGCAAGGTTTTTCAGGCCAGCTTTGAAAACGGCTTTGCCGTCATCCGCCGCAAATGGAACAAGGGCGACATGGTCGAACTCGATTTGCCCATGCAAACCCAGCGGGTAGAGGCCAATGCCAGGGTAGAGGCCGATGCCGGCCGTTTTGCCCTGAAAAGAGGCCCGCTGGTGTATTGCCTCGAAGGCCGCGACCAGGCCGACGACCGCGTGTTGAACATACTGGTACCGGACTCCACCCTCATACGTTCCAGCTACGATCCAAACCTGCTCGGCGGGGTGCAAACGCTCCATTTTTCGGGTTTTCTGGTGAAAAAGAAAACGGCGCCCGACGCGGCAGATATGCAAAAACTCGCCCTGAAAGCCATCCCTTACTATGCCTGGGCCAATCGCGGCCGCGATAATATGCTGGTCTGGTTGCCGCACCACTTGCGTACCGTGCCGGCAGTTGCCCAGCCTACCTTGGCCGCTTTGTCTGTTGTGGGCGCTTCTGAGGGCGCAAACGGCGATTTAAAAAATATCGCCGATCAATTTCCCGTCAAAAATTCAGCCGACGCGGAAAGTTCGCGGGTGCACTGGTGGCCGCGGCTAGGCACGACGGAATGGCTGCAATACGACTTCGGAAAGCCGGAGCAGGTCGGTACGGCGCGGGTATTCTGGCTCGACGACGAGGCTACCGGCGGAGGCTGCCGCGTGCCGAAATCCTGGCGTATCCTTTACCTGGAAAACGGCGTTTGGAAGCCCGTGTACGCGCCCGGCGGCTACACGGCTGTGAAAGACTATTGGAACGAGGTGCAATTCGAACCCGTGAAAACCGCGGCCCTGCGGCTGGAAATGAGCTGGCAGGAAGGCGCTTCGGGCGGGGTGCATGAATGGGAGGTGTTTTGAAACGGTGGACGGTAGACGGTATTTGCCACATTGCTGATGGAGAAAATGCCGGTCGGATTGAAAGGGCTCGTGGTAGCCGGACTGCCCGCAGCCCTGATGAGCTCGCTGGCCTCGGTGTCCAACTTCCTGTACACTTTCCGCAGCATGAATTTCCTGACATTTGCCGCATGGTTCTTCCTGTTCTCTGTCACGGTATGCGTGGTGGCGAGCCTGCTCACGCCGGCGCCTTCGGCGGCCCAGGTACAAGGGTTGACCTTAGCTACCCTGGCCGAGCAACAAAAAGCCGACAACCGGGGCAGTTACAACGTTGGGGATATCGTGGTGTTGCTGGCGGTTATTGCTATCGTGGCTTATGTGATGATCAGCTTTACGGGGTAATACCAATTCAGTCTAATCCTGAAATGCAGTGCATATCTTTGTTGCCATTCAACACCTTTTCGCCATGAAAAAAACGCTGCCGGGCCTCCTGCTCTTTTTCACAATCGCCACGCTAACTGCGCAAATCCGCATAGTAACCGATGCCCAAACCGGCAAAAAAGGCATGATCGACCAAATTACCGGCGTCCAATACATTCCATCCGAATATGACAACATCGAACGCCCGGAGGAGAACTACGAATTCATCCCCGTACAGAAAGGCGCGTTTAAAGGTTTGTTCTCCAAAAATGGCCGCCTCATTGCACCGGCCGAATACGACGATCTTGGATTAAATTTGGACATCGGAAGTAAACTGGGCTTTGCAGGTGTCATCAAAGCAGGCAAATGGGGCCTGGTGGATTTGAACGG
>CALEYM010000423.1 GCA_937926185.1 uncultured Bacteroidota bacterium
TCGGAGAAATCGCTGGTCAGTCCATTGTTTTTAATGGCTTTGACGCGGTAATGCCGGGTTACCGCCTGGCCTTCATCGCCGGTCCAGTCGAGCGTCGCCGCCGCGGTACTGCTTCCCACGGTTTTTAACAAATCAAAATTCGATCCGCCATCGGTCGACCGGAATATCTGGTAACTCGTGACCGTTGGGTCGGGAACCGCTTGCCAGCGCAGCTCGATATGGCTGTCGTAGCCCTCCGCGATTAGGCCCGCGGGCGCCGCCGGCGTTTGTGCGGGAAGTTGAATAAAAATAAACAGGCTCGCCACCAAGGGGAGCATCCATCGGAATTGGCATATTACTTTCATGGTATAACTTAATACACCCCAGATCAATCTTAGTTTTCAAAATTAAAAGAAAAATTGGCCGGGTGCAATAATCAACAGGATGAAATTACGACCATCCTGTCTTTTTTAGGTAAAAAAGTACCTCACCACTACTACGCCATGTTAAAAAATGGCAGAATTGAGGCGGAAGCATTCAGGTATCCGGGCGTGTCCTTTGAAACGTCAAGCCCCCCTTCTCACTCATTGCTCCTTGCGCGAAAGGCCCGCCAAGCCTATTTTTAAACGGATTTACTGCCCGTTTATGTAAAAAAGTATTCGCCTGCATCCGGTATGCCCAAAACTGTCTTCCTTATGTTATACCCAATCACAATCTGGCTTTGGGCCTTGCTGCTGGCAGGGCCATTCACAACTGCTGACCGTTCAGGCGGTATCGTCGCTGACCGGTCTGAACATCCCGTACCCTTCGTCCAGGGCGATACCGGGTTTTACCGCGAGCTGATCTCAAAATTACAGCAACGGCTTTCCGCGGCAAGTCCTGAAAAACTGTGCCTGGGCTTTGACCGCACCCTGCTCCAACCCGGAGAAACCCTCTGGTTCAACGCCTGGCTGCGCAACGCCGGCGACCTGAAGCCGGCGGAAAACAGCCAAATCCTGTACGTGGAACTGCTCGATCCCCGCGGTTCCGTATTACAGCGAAAAACCGTCATTGCCCGGGAGGGCAGCGCGGCCGGCGAATTCGACTTTTCAGAAACCCTGCCCGGAGGTCTGTACAAAATCAAAGCATACACCAACTGGATGCAAAACACCGGCGAAGCGTTCGAGCGCACCATCACCCTGCAAAAAGTGGTGCTGCCCAACCTGAACCTGAAACTGCAATTCGAACGCAAAGCCTTTGGGCCCGGCGACGTGGCGATCGCCCGTTTCGACGCCATGGACCTGGAAAACAAACCGCTCGCAGGCCGGAAACTGAGATTTGAGGCCCAAATTCAGGGCGCAGAAAATATCCGGGGCGAGGCGGCTACCGACGCCAATGGCCGGGCTTACATCCGGTTTCAATTACCGCGGGAGCTGGTCTCAACGGATGGTTTGCTGAATATCCAATTGGAACACCAGGGCCAACAAGAGGCCATTTCGCGGGCCATTCCTATTGTTTTAAACAAAATTGACCTTCAATTTTTCCCCGAAGGCGGCGACCTGGTGGGAGGCCTGCCCTGCCGCGTGGCTTTCAAAGCCCTCAACGAATTCGGTAAGCCGGCCGACGTGGAAGGCGAACTGCTGGACGAAAACGGCGCCCGGCTCGCCACTTTCACGAGTTTTCACGATGGCATGGGCATTTTTGATTTTACACCCCGCGCCGAAGGCCGGTACGCCGTTCGCCTGACCAGGCCAGTCGCTTCCGCTAAAACCTACCCCTTGCCCATGGTGCAGGCTAAAGGTTACCGCCTGCATCTTTCCCGGCAGGATGCCTCGGCCGCGTACGCGGAAGTATCCGCAACCCATCCCGGACAAGCCTTCCTGACTGCGACTTCCGGGGATAAAATTGTCTTTTTCAAAGAAATAACCGTCGGAAATACAACCCGGTCCGTTAAAATACCGACCGAAAACCTGCCCGCCGGCATCGTCCGGCTTACCCTTTTCGATCACGACCGCTTCGAACAGGCCGAGCGGCTCGTCTTCGTAAATCGCGACCGCGGTCTGAACATCGAGATCCGGCCAGACCGTGAGCAGTATCTCCCGCGCGACAAGGTGCGGCTCGATATCCGGGTGCGCGACGCCGCCGGCAATCCCGTCGAAGGCGCGTTTTCGCTGGCCGTTGCCGACGACAAACTGCTCACTTTTGCCGACGACAAACAGGGGCATCTGCTCGCCGCGCTCTTGCTGGAACAGGACGTAAAAGGCGCGATCGAAGAACCGAATTTTTATTTCGACCGCGATGAACCCGATGCCCAACAAGCCCTCGATTACCTGCTGATGACCCAGGGCTGGCGCCGGTTTTCGTGGCGGGAGGTACTCCACAACCAGCCTTTCGCCGTTTCTTATCCTGCTGAAAAAGCCGAGCTCAGCGGCAAACTGCTGCGCGCCAACGGCAAGCCCTGGGCAAAAACCGCCGTCAAACTGCACCCGGAAGGTCCCGTGCAAATGACCGACGCGGAGGGCCGTTTTTCTTTTAAATACGCGGACCTGGAAAAATACACGCACATCGAATACAACCACCTGTATTATCCGGTGTATGGCTACACTCAAAATATCGTGCTATGGGAGCCGGGATATGTCGGCACAGGTATTATCAACCAGGAAAGGCAAGCTTCATCCGTC
>CALEYM010000424.1 GCA_937926185.1 uncultured Bacteroidota bacterium
AAGGCGGCTAATCATTAGTCTTTTCCGTGTCTATTTTAAAATTATGCGCCCATTATGAAAAACTTCATTTCAATCGCCACTTTCCTGGCTGTACTGGCAGGCTGTCAATCCATGGAACCTATTGCCAGGGAAATCCCTAAAAATAACCCCACTTATGAAGTGCAATATTTATTCGAACACGACGGTTGCCGGGTCTACCGGTTTCAGGACGGGGCCACCTGGGTGTATTTCACCAACTGCCGCGGCGAAACGGCCAGCCACCCGGACAGCACGACGGTCATCCGGAACAGTACGAATATGAAAAACGGAAATTAGGGATCACCCCCCCAGCCACGCCTTAAACTCCCCGGCCCGCTCCCGGCTCACCAACACGTCTTCGGGCGCCGCCGGTTCGGTGTCAATTTTCAGGCGGCCGTTCAGGTGGGGGTGAATTTTCCGGATGGCGTCGGCGCGCAGCATGACGGCGCGGCTGACGCGGAAAAAATGGCGCGGGTCCACCAGGCGGTCGAGTTCGTCGAGGGTGTGGTCGACAAAGTATTTTTTGCCGTTGAAGGTAAAAGCCTGGGTGAGGCCGTCGGAAGAGCGGAAAAACGCGATCTCACCGATGGTGACAAAGGTCATGGCCTGGCCGGTTTTCACCAGGAAACGGTCTTTGTAGGGTTCCTTTTGAAAATACCGAACGAGGCTCTGCAAATCGGCCGGCGTACCGCGTTGCCGCACGCGTTGCAGGGCTTTTTGCAATTCTTCGGGGTCTACGGGTTTCAGCAAATAATCGATGGCGTTCACCTTGAAGGCCTGCACGGCGTACTGGTCGAAAGCCGTGGTAAAAATGACCGGCGCGGTCACGTCGGTTTGCCGGAAAATATCGAAGCTCAGTCCGTCGGCGATCTGGATATCCATGAAGATCAGGTCGGGCGCGGGCAGGGTTTGCAGCCATTTGACGGCGCTTTCCACGCTGTCGAGCGTATCGAGTATGGAGCAGCCGGGCTGATGCGTTTGCAGCAGTTTGGTCAGTTGCCGGGCGGCCGGCAGTTCGTCTTCGATAAGTAGAATTTTCATTTTCTAAACCATTCTAAACTTCCTAAACTTTCTAAACCCTCATAAACCCTCATAAACCCCCATAAACCCTCATACGCTGTCTGGTACAATGTCCACTAACGGCAGCAAAACAGTAAAATAATCCCGCGACGCGATGACCTGCACCTCCCGGTCGGTGAGCATCCGGTATCGGGTGCGGATGTTATCGAGTCCGATGCCGGTGGAGTCCATCACCTGGTTTTTGCGTTGCAGGTTGTTCCGCACGACGAGGTGGCCGTTTTCGGCGAACATTTCAACGGAGAGGGGTTTGCCGGCGGAGATCACATTGTGTTTAATGGCGTTTTCAAATAACATCTGCAAGGTTAACGGGACGATGGCGCCATCGGAAGCGCCGTTCAGGTCGTGCAGTTTAATCTGAAGATTTTCTCCGAACCGTTCCTTTAACAAAAAGATGTAGGCGTGCAGAAATTCCAGTTCGTCCTTCAGCGGGATCATTTTCGCCTCGCGGCTTTCCAGCACATAGCGGTACACTTTACTGAGTTGTTGCACGAAACGCACGGCTTTGTCAGGGTCTTCGGGAATAAGGTACACTAAAGTATTGAGGCTGTTGAACAGGAAATGCGGGTTTACCTGGTTGCGCAGGCCTTCGAGCTGGGACTCCACGTTCTGGCGTTCGAGCTCGGTTTTTTCGGTTACGGCACGTTGTAATTGAATATGAAAAGAAAGCGCTTCGTAAATCATCACCACCAATGCACACATAATGAACGATGTGACGAACTCTAACACCTCGCTTGGTTTGTTTCCGGTATTGGTTAAAACCAGACGGAGCAGGTTGTCGAGCGTTATATCAACCACAAAAAATAGCCCCACGAAAACTATGGCGAGCCAAAAGAGCCGCGTGTTAATATCATGGGGATAGCGGATTTTAAAACATTTATACGTCCAACGCAATGAAGCCCAGAAAACAATGGAATAAAGGAATGAAATCGGCAGGCATACGAGCAATGATCTCCAATTCCCTTGTTCATACTGCTTATTAAATAAAATCAGTGTTATCATAATACTGGCCAGGGGCAAACCCAGCAGCATTATCCAACGGTCATTAAAACCGCTTACTTCCTTAAAACTCTTTTTTACCATTGCAGCATAAACGCGTTGTGACAGGTCTCCGGCAACCAATCATTTCACTGTAACCGGAAATAAACCCGAATGAACACTTTTTGCGATACGGGGCGACCGCTTTGCATAGCAGGGGTCCATTTGGGCATTTTTGATAAGAGCGATACCACCACCTCATCACAGCCCAACCCCAGGCCTTCAATGACTTTTATCGCTGAAACACTTCCGTCGGGACGAATGGTCGCTTTTACTGACACATATCCTTCTTTACCATATTTACGAGCTAATTCGGGGTATTGAAGCGAGTCCAGCAAGTATTTTTGAATTCCGGGAAAATGGGCATCTCTGGAGTACAGGTCTGCCGATTGATATTTCGGAGATTCCGGTTGAGGCGGAGCAGATGCCGAAATGTTGACGTTTTGCGCCTTTATTGCCGGAGCGATGCAAAGTAAGCCAAATGTGATGAAATGAATGAAGGTAGTTTTCATAGCAAATTCTCTTTTATTACAGGTCAAAAAATAACGGCTTCCTTTAAAACTCCACCCGGTACAACACATCCGGGAAAAAACCGATCTGGTTGATCCGCCCCACTTCTCCCCGAACGGTATTATAACGCATGGAGAAGATGTTGTTCCGGTTGGTGACATTCTGGAAATCGAGGAAAAAGGTTTGCGACAGTTTGCGTTTGGCGCTGTTGAGCCGGAAGCCCAGTTTTACATCCCAGCGGAAATAGGCGTCGAGGCGTTGACTGAAGGCCTGGTCGTCGAACAGTACTTCCTTGCCGGCGGCGCGGCTGGCTTCCAGGTTCACGGGAGTGTAGGGGCGTCCGCCGGCGGCGGTCAGTTTGGTGTCGAGGGTCAGGAAGCGGCGGCCGGTTTTGCCCAGCGCGAATTCGCGGCCGGCCAGGGCATTCACCACGTAGCGGCCGTTGAAAGCCGTGTTGCGTTCCACGCCGTCGGAGCCTTTGTATTTGGCTTCAAACAGGCTTAGGGTGAACAGGCCGTACCAACCCCGGCTGAAAAATTTCTCTACCGTCAATTCAAGGCCATAGTTCGTGCCGGTACCGGCATTTTCCAGGGAGCCTTTTTCGGGAAAAACAAAATCGGCGCCGGCGTTCAGCATGGAGAAACTCGTCGGAGCGGATTCCACGGGCACGTCGTTCAGCCACTGGTAATAGGCCTCGGCTTTTACGCGCCAGCTGGCGCCGGGTTTGAAATCGTAGCCCAGAACAAGGTGCTGACTGCGGGTAAAGCCAAGATCATCGTTGGTTTCCGCGGAAGAGCCGTCGGAAAGTTGTTCGCGGAACAGGAATACGGGCAGGGGTTGGTTCTGATGGTGCATGCCATAACCGAGGCTCAGGGTGTTTTTGGGCGCCAGTTGCCAGTTGACGGCGGCGCGGGGTTCGAAAGCAAAGTCTTCTGTTTTATCGAAATACAGGCCGTGCAGGCCGCCGTTCAGGGTCAGGCGTTCGCTCAGGCGGTATTGTGCCTGGCCGTAGGCTTCCAGCAGCGCAAAAGCGCCGTCGAAGTCGCGCTGCGTCCACCAGTCGGGTTTGCCGTCGCCGTCGAAGTCGGGCGTTTTCCAGCGGGTGTCGGCGCGGGAGTCGAGGGTGAAAATTTGCGCCAGGGCGCCGGTACGCACGGTGAGGCGGTTGTTTACTTTGGCGTTATAGTAAGAAGAAAGGCGATACGTCAGCTGGTCATCCTGTACGTCGTTGGTACGGAAAGGCGCGCCGTCGTCGATCAGCAGGTCGTCGGAGCGGTAGGTGTTGCCCGAGTACGACACCGAGGCCAGGGTGCGCACGTAAGCGTGGTCGCTGAGCAGCAGGCTGTGTTTCAGACCCAACACGCCGAATTTGGACGTGGTGTAAGCGTTTTCATCGGGGTTAGCGAACAGGTCGGTGGTGTCGATCTCGGCCGCCAGGAAGTCGATGGAGCTTTGGCCGCCGATGGCGAACAGGGAAAACTTGCCGGCTTTGGTATTGCCGAAGTCGATATTAAAGGTGAGGTCTTTGTATTTGGGCGTGGCGTTGGTGCCCACGTTGAGGCCGGCTGCCGAGGCCAGTTCCACGAAGGAGTGGCGGTAGGCGGCTACGAACGAGCCGTTGTTCTTTTTGTTCAGGGGGCCTTCCACCAGGGCTTCCATGCCGGAAAAAGCGCCCAGTTGGGCGGTCGCTTCGTAGCGGTCGCGGTTGCCGGTGCGCAGGTTGATGTCGAACACGCCGGCCAAGGCGTTGCCGTATTCGGCGGGAAAAGCGCCCGTGAGGAAGTCGGAGGTGGCTATCATGTTGGGGTTCAGGGCGGATACCGGGCCGCCCGTGGTGCCGAGCGTACTGTAGTGGTTGGGGTTGGGGATCGGGATGCCTTCGAGGCGCCAGAGTACGCCGGTGGGCGAGTTGCCGCGAATGATGATGTCGTTGCGGGCGTCGTTGTTGGCGGCCACGCCGGCGAAATTGGCCACCAGCTTGGCTACGTCGTTGCGGCCGCCCGAGTAGCGCATCACTTCCTCGGTGTTGAACTGCCGGGCGCTGATGGCGGCCATTTCGTTCACGGGTTTGTCTTTGTCGGCGTTGCCGTTGATCACCACTTCATTCAGCGAGGCGAACGATTCCTGCAGGCGCAGGTCGAGCCGTACTTCCTTGCCTGCCGTCACCAACACGTTCGGCACGGTGAGCGGTTCGTAGCCGAGATAGGACACCCGGATGGCCTGACGGCCCGCCGGCACGTTTTTCAGCGCAAACTGTCCGTCCGGATCGGTAGTGGCGCCGATGGGCTCGGTATTGGCGGCGGTCAGCAGTTGTATCGTGGCGCCGATCAGCGGCGATTCGGATTGCTGGTCGAGCACCGTGCCGCGGATGGTTTGGGTTTGGGCGGTGAGAAGTAATGGTAAGAACAGGCAGAGAGACAGGAGTACGTTTTTCATCGTCAAGGTTGAGTTTGTTGTTTGTTGACGATGCAAACATGGGCCCCGAGGCGGGTGGGAGAAAGCTCAGTCTTGTGGGGTGTCGGATTTGGGGGGTGAAGTGTGGGATTGGGGGGGTGATTGAAAAATGAATCCATCAATAAATTCTCATCCCCTTCCTTTCTTCCTCCCCTTCACCCCCTTCAAAATACTCCACACCGTCCGTTCCGGGATACTGAACCGGTGTGCCAGCGTGAGTACGGTATGCGTTTTATGGAAATCCTGTTGGGGAAACACCCGCTCGAACTCCTGGCGCACCGTGTAGCGTTGAATATGGGCGGAGGGAATCAATTCATGGTCGATCAAAAAGGTCAGCAACTGCTGGTCGTTCGTGTGGTCCAGCCCATGCTGCCGGCAGTAATCTTCGTAGTCCCGTTGTACGTGTTCCTGAAACCGGTCGAGCATGAGTTTTTTATAACGCGGTGCATCCATAACGCGAAGTTTTACGGGTGGTGACAAGAGTAGTTGTTTGACAGATGCAATACGCTTCTTCGCTCGGGAACCCCGGATTAAATATGGTTTAAGGAGAGCATCCAGTGGCCGGTACGCAGCATTGTCTGCCGCCCCTTTTGACCACTGGATTTTCATCGCTGAATCGTTCTCCCATTCAGGGTTCGCCGCTGGCAACAGGTTTTCCCTGGTGTTTTATACCGCAATACTCCGTTAAAACTTTAGGGTATGCCGGGACATTGTCACCGGTTTTCACCTCGTTTTTGGAGGTGAAATTTCACGGAAATGATTTGCAGCAATTTCAGGAATGATGAACCCGGTGAAAAATGATTTGGGGAAAATTCTATTCTATTTGTTCGGAATTGCGCATTTTTTCACAGAATACTCGCACTTTTGAAGCAAAACAGAATCCCGGCGTTGCGACCTGATATATCTGCTGCATGCAGTAACATTGTTATTTTTTCACCTCGTTTTTTTTAAAATATCCGATGGCAGATCCGAAATTTTTAACATTTTTTCGCACCCTCGCCGGTGAAGAAGCGGCTGATTTTCGAACATATCTGAAACGGATGCATGGAAATGACACGCTTGCCCTGGAAGTGTACGATTTTATCCGGAAGCAAAAGATGGATAAGCGCCCGGGCGTCGATTACATCTGCGGAAAGCTGTACGGAACGACCTCGCCCACCGCGAGAAAAAACCTGCAGAATGTCCTGTCGGATTTGTTTTTGTGGTTAAAAGATTTCCTGCTGACCGGCAAAGCGACGGACGGGCAGTTCGACAGCCGGTTTTTATGGTTGAAAATTGCGCGGGATCACCGGTTGGAAGACGAGTTTGCCCGGCAGGCGCAGTCTTTGCAAAACGATACGGAAAATTTGCCCGGTCAGGGCCTGGAAGATTATTTAAAAATTATTTCACTGCATCACCTCGTGCTTTATCACCGTCCCGCGGATAAGCCGCTTCCGGATGAAAACAAACTCCTTCGTTTTAAAAACGACCTCGATGTATTTTATGCTTTGGCCCAACTGAAAGTAGCCTGCGAACTGGCCAACCTGAAAAACCAGATGCCGCCCGGGACAGTGCAGGAACTTTTGTCCCAACCGGATTTTGCCGCTTTCAAAATATCCGGGTTGGACAAACATCCCCTGTTGCGCCTGTATTGGGAAGTGTACCAAATGATTGCCTCCCAACGGGAAGAAAGTTATGCCGGGGTGATTGCCCTGCTCTCCAAACATGCCAGCCACATCGATCCGTCCGAACTGCACGCGCTGTTCAGCTATCTGCACAATTACGCCGCACTCCAGATCCGGAACGGGAAAGCCGCTTACTGGAAAAGTACGCACCTGCTAAACTGCTTCGGGGCAGACCACGCGGTTTTTACGCGCGATGGCGGATTATCTGCCACGCAATTCAACAATATCATTGCCGTTGCCTGCCGGATGGAAGCCTTTCAATGGGCCGAACGTTTTGTCGCTACGCACGGCTCATATTTGCCGGATGCAGTGCGGGAAGAAACCGCGTTACTGGCCAAAGCGATCATCTTGTTTGAACAAAAAAAATTTAAAAAAGTCCTGCAGACGCTGTCAGACAGGGATTTTAAATACACGCTGGATGAAATCAGGTCAAGAGCGCTGATCTTGAGGAGTTTGTATGAACTCGGAGAGGACGAGAACGATATGCTGGATTATTGCCTGGCCTTTGAAAAATACATGCATAGGGGCGGGCAGTCGGGGCAGGCGGCAGTTCGGGGGACCCTGAATTTCGTCGGGGTGGTCAAAATGCTGATCCGCAAAAAAGCGCCGCGGGAACAGATACTGAAAACGATCCATGACACCCGGCCGATCTACTTCGATTCCTGGCTGGAGGAAAAAGCGAAGCGATACATGAGAGCTTCCGGTTAGATAGAGGGTTGGCAGGTTTCTGGTTGGGCCGCATGAAAAATATCCGGTGTTGAGCGGTTTTTTACATATCAACCCGAAGTATTTCAACAGCGAAGTGATACCGGTCGATTTGGTGAGACCCGGCAGTTTTTGACGAGCTCATCCACGAAACCTTGCCGAAGTGGATGAAAAAGGCGCCGGGGCGGCAGCCGTGACCGTTGTGGTCATTATTGAAGCTTTCGGGCCGGTCATCCCGGTAGTCAACGTCAACCGCCCGTTCCTTTTCGTGATCCGGGATCATAAGCCGAACAAGGTATTTTGTTTGTGGG
>CALEYM010000425.1 GCA_937926185.1 uncultured Bacteroidota bacterium
GTCACCCTGCTCCCGAGAGTACGCTTACTGAACGGTTTCGGCTTTAAAACCGGCTTCCTGAACCGCCGCAACCACGATGTCGGCATCTACCGTTTCAGAAGTGATCGTCAGCCATTTTTCAGGCGACATCAGATCCACTTCCCAATTCTCGCCGCCTACCGCGTCATCCAGCGCCGAGGTGACCTGGGCGACGCAGCCCAAACATTTGATATTGGTTTTGAACTTAAGTGTTTGTTCCATGACTTGATAAAAAATTTAAATTAAGATCTTTATTTTTTAGTAATACAAAGTTACAGGGGTAAGGGAAAAGGCTTGTTACGAAATACTGGATAGAGTTTATACTTTAATGGCCGGCCTTATTTGCGCCATTTGAGCCGCAGGCTGTTGCTCACCACGCTCACCGAACTCAGCGCCATGGCCGCACCGGCGATCATCGGGTCGAGCAGGAAACCGGTGGAAGGGTACAAGACCCCCGCGGCAACGGGTATGCCGATCACATTGTAAATGAACGCCCAGAACAGGTTTTGCCGGATGGCGGTCACAGTGTGGCGCGACAGGCGGATGGCGGCCGGTATTTTGCTCAGATCGCTGCTCATGAGCGTCATCTTGGCCACGTCCATGGCGATGTCGGAACCTTTGCCCATGGCAATGCTCACGTCGGCGCGGGCGAGTGCCTGACTGTCGTTGATGCCGTCGCCCACCATGGCCACCACTTTACCGGCCCCTTGCAGTTCCTGTACGTAGGCATCTTTATCGGCGGGCAACACCCCGGCGCGAAAGTTTTTTATACCGACCTGTGCGGCTACCGCGGCGGCCGTTTGGCGGTTGTCGCCGGTGAGGAGGTGTACCTCGATGCCCATGCGTTGCAGCTCCTGCACGGCCTGTTCGGAGCTGGTCTTTACCGGGTCGGCGATGGCGGCGATGGCCAGTACCTGACGGTCGTTGGCAAACCAGATCACGGTTTTAGCCTCCTTTTCCCAGGCATCGGCCTGCGCTTGCAGGGGCCGCGGTATGGTCAGGCGGTTTTCCTGTATCAGGGTGCGATTGCCGGCGAGGACTTTTTGGCCGTCATATTCGGCCTCGATGCCTTTGCCGGTAAGGCTTTCCACCTTGCCGATGGCGACCGGTTTTGCCTGGCCGTCGAGATAAGCGACCACGGCTTCGGCCAGGGGGTGTTCGGAGTTTTTCTCCAAGCTGAATAATACGTTTTGCCATTCGGCAGCTTCGACGCCCTCTGCCCAAAGCAGGGCTTCCACGGCCGGTTTGCCGGCGGTAATGGTGCCGGTTTTGTCCAGCACGACAGCCTGGATGCGGTGGGCCAGTTCGAGGCTTTCGGCGTCTTTGATCAGGATGCCCTGTTCGGCGCCCTTGCCCACGCCGACCATAATGGCGGTAGGGGTAGCCAGCCCAAGCGCACAGGGGCAGGCAATGACCAGCACGGTGACCATAGCGAGCAGGCCTTGTGTGAGGCCGTTTTCCCCGCCGAACATCCACCAGGCTACAAAGGCGGTCAGGGCAATGATGATGACCACCGGCACGAATACCGCGGCGATGCGGTCCACCAGCTTCTGCACTGGCGCTTTGGAGCCCTGGGCTTCCTGCACCATGCGGATGATCTGGGCCAGCAGGGTGTCGCCGCCCACTTTTTCGGCGCGGAACTGAAAACTGCCCTTTTGATTGATGGTGCCGGCCAGCACTTTGTCGCCGGCGCCTTTGGGTACCGGTACCGGTTCGCCGCTGAGCATACTTTCGTCGACGTAGGAACTGCCCGACAACACGGTACCGTCCACCGGTACTTTTTCGCCGGGTTTCACCAGCAGCACGTTCCCGATACGTACCTGCGCCACCGGTATTTCCATGGTGTGGCCGCCTTCATGCACGATCGTGACCGTTTTAGGCTGCAAACCCATGAGTTTTTTTATCGCGGAAGAGGTGTTGGATTTGGCGCGTTCTTCGAGCAGTTTTCCCAGTAAAATAAACGCGATAACGATACCGGCCGCTTCAAAATACACGTGCGCGTGCAGTCCGCGGTTGTGCCAAAAGTCGGGAAAAAGGGTGTTGAATACGCTGAAAACATAAGCAATACCGGTACTGAGCGCCACGAGGGTGTCCATGTTGGCCGAACGGTGCCGGGCCTGTTTCCAGGCATTGACGAAGAACGAGCGCCCGAACCACAGTACCAGCGGCGTGGACAGTGCCCACAGGATGTATTCCACATAAGGCATATCCATGAAAAACATACCCAGAATACCGAGCGGGACTGCCAGGGCTACCGCCCAAATGGTGCGGCGGCGCAGGTTCTCATAACGTTGACGGTGGATGTTTTCCACTTCTTCTTTGGCTTCGGCGCTTTCTTCTACGATCATGCCGTAACCGATGCTCTGCAGGGCTTGTTTCATGTCCGCCGGCCCTATGACGGCGGGCTCGTACTCGACCAGAACGGTCTGAGTGGCAAAATTCACCGCCGCGGAAACGACGCCGGATTGTCCCTTCAAAATGGATTCGACACTCACGGCGCAGGCGGCGCAGGTCATGTCGGTCACCGGGAATTGTTTTTTGATTGCGGAGGATATTGTTTTCATAACTTAACTTTTTTGATGACACAAAGGTCGGGACGTTTGCCGGGAGCAGCGTTATGATATTTTGGAAGAGGGTTTTGATTTAATGGATTGAACTTTGCGTCTGACAAAAACAATAGCCGTCGCCTTTGACCTTCCGCTACACCATTTTATACACCCTACTGTTCGGCGTTACAGCCGTTACCAGCCACTCCCCCCGCTGGCTCAGCCTGCCGCCGGTATCGGTACACCAGTGGCGGCAGGCCGACGGGGCTTCCCTTGCCTGGCACTACGCACAGCACCCCGCGTTTTCGGAAGCGCAGATTTCCAATTTGTTTTATACCGGCGATGCCCATGCGCTCGGCGAATTTCCCCTGTTGTACTGGCTGGCGGGGCTTATTTCGTGTCATTGGAATGTTCCGGCCTATCCCTTGCGCTGGATCGGCCTGGTATTGCTGTTTGCCGGCGGATGGGCCTTCGGTTGGATCATTTTACAGCTCATCAAACGATCGGTAATTGCAGCCCTCGGCGCGGGTTTGTTGCTGACCTCGCCGGTATTGACCTATTACGGACCGGGTTTTTTGCCCGACGCGCCCGCTTTTTGTATCATTTTGATCATGCTCGCCGCTTTGTTTCAGGCGTGTAAGAGTCAAAGCCCGGTTTGGCTCATGGCCGCGGCTGCCTGTGCTGCCCTGGCCGTGCTGCTCAAACTGAGCATGGCTATTTTACCGCTGGCGTTGGTGTTAGCCTGGCTTGCCGGGATGTGGCGGCGGTTATTTCGTTCCGGCGGTGAAACCCCTCCCCCCTCCTCCCGACTAAAGTACGGGACAGGCTCTCCCCCGAAGGGGAGGGGGGCTTGGTCCAGATTTACTTTTAGTATCCCAAATTGGGACAGATTAGTAAAGTGTGGGCAAGCCCCTCTCC
>CALEYM010000426.1 GCA_937926185.1 uncultured Bacteroidota bacterium
TCTGGTTGCACCGGATAAAATCGCTGGCGAGAATGGCGTCTTCGTAGTTCATGGTGAAGTTGGAACCGATGGGCAAAATAGCGACATCCAGCGCCGGGCAAGTCATGGGGATCAGTTCCATGTCGAGGGTCAGGGCGGTATCCCCGGCGTGGTAAAAAATGCCATCGGCTGTTTCGACGACGTAACCGGCCGGGCTGCCGCCGTAGGATCCGTCCGGAAAACTGCTGCTGTGCACGGCGTTGACCATTTTGACCCGGCCAAAATCAAAGGTCCACCAGCCGCCTTTGTTCATCGGATGGGTGGTAAATCCTTTGGCACTGTAAAAAGCGTGTACTTCCCAGATACCCACAATTACGGCGTCCGGGTTGTGCTTCATTACTGTTTCCAGGTCGCCGGTATGGTCGCTATGGGTATGGGTAACGAAGATATAATCGCAGCGGATGCCATTCACGTCGATGTTGCCGGCAAGCGGGTTGCCGGTAACAAAGGGATCGAACAGCAGGCGTTTGTCCCCTGCTTCGATCAGAAAACAGGAATGACCGTAGTAGCTTATTTTCATAAACGGCTGAAAAAACGGTAAAAGCCCGGCAAAGATACATTCAGCCGCGGGAATACGGTCATTTGTGCGATTTGAAGTTATCCACGTCTCCGTGGGGAAAACGTGTGAATTAGTGTTGGCAGTCAGCGATTATTTCAACTGCAGTTCTTTCCCCTGGTAAAAATCCAGGATTTTCAGTTTGAACAAATAATCGTATCTGGCCACGATCAGGTCGTTTTCGGCAGTATCGAGGTTGGTTTTGGCCGTGGTAAGTTCCAGGGCGTTGATGGCGCCGAGGCTGTGCCTTTTGTCGGTATTATTGAAGGCGGCCTGCATGGCGTCGAAGGTTTTTTGCGCGGCATCCAGTTGCTTGCGGGCCGAGCGGGCGTTGGCAATAGCGGTCTGGATGTCGTTTTTTAATTGCTGTTGCACCTGATTTTGCTGCAATTGGGCATTGACTACATTTAGCCTGGCGCGTTCCACACTCAGCCGGGTGCTGCCGTTCTGGTAAATCGGTATTTGCAACTGTACCCCGAAGCCCTGGCCGAAGTTTTGGTCCAATTGGGTAAAGTAAGGCGTGCGCGGATAATCATATACTTCTACTTTCTGTTGAATGGTCACCTCATCCGAACCGTTGATCACGAGGGTGACCGGATCGGTCAACTCCTCGCGCAAAAAAGTGCCGTTCTGAAAATCAAGCGAGCGGGTGGAGTAGTTGCTGGTGAGGCTGCCGAACAGAAACAGCGAAGGGAAATAAGCCGATTTGGCAATCGCGATCCCTTCTTCCGCGCTTTTTATACGAAAACCGGCGGCTTTGATGTTGGGTTGGGTATTCAAAGCGTCGGCGTATACCTCGGGCAATTTATAGTTTTCCGGGTTGACATCGGCCGGTATCTCAAACCGCGGGCGTTCGATGCGCAGGTCGTAGTCGGGTTCGAGTTGCATGAGTTGTTTAAGGCTCAGATAAGCCAGATCGACCGAATTGCGGGCAGCGACCACGCCTTGTTCGTCGCGGGCGATTTGCGCCAGGATATTGAACCGGTCGGCGGCCGGTACGGTGCCGGCGTCGATGAGTTTTTGCGTAACGTTCAGTTGGCGTTCGCTTTGCTCCACCCGGCGCTGCGCGCTTTCCAGTTGTTCTTCGGCCAGTAAAATATTCAGGTAGGCCTGCGCCACCTGCAAGGCCAGGGTATTGCCCGATTGTGCGGCGTCGGCTTCGGCGGCACGGGCATTCCAGGCTGATTGTTTGACATTGTGGTGGATTTGCCCGCCGGAAAATAAGGGGACGCTCGCGTCGAGACTGAGCCGGTTAAAACCGATACCGGTGGTGTTAAACTGGTTGGTTGTGGGGTCGATCGTCCGCCCGAATTGTTCACCAAAACTCGTGTTGGCGCTGACATTCGGATAACGGGCGGCTTTCGCCTGTTTTTCAGCCAGCAGCGCCACCCTGGTGTTGGCGCGAGCCTGCTGGAGGGTCAGATTGGCGTCCTGCGCATACACGACGCAACGTTCGAGCGACCACGTTTCCTGGGCCTGAACAAAGGTAGCGGCCGACAGCAACAGGGCCGCGCAAGCAGTTTGGATCAGTTGTTTCATGTGTCCGGAATTGTTGTTTTTGTTATACATAGCAAATTTTAGCGGTGCAACATTACGACAGAAGCGAAAAGAGGCGGGATTTTTTATATCAAAGAAAATATTTAGCGGATTAAATGAGGCAACTTTGCCGCTTTCATTAGCCGCGCCACGGGGTATTGCCGGTGCGAGGGTTCGTACCAGGGCGATTGGCGGTATACCCAGTCGAGTTGGTTCTTCGCGCTGGCGGCGAATTCGGGGTCGGTTTTCTTTTTCTCTTCCAGTTCTTCCCGTACCGCCGGATTCTCCTTTAAAAATGCGGCGGCCAGGTCTTCAAACACATAGGCAGAGAAATATTCCTTCTGCATGAGAATGGGGTCGAAAAAATTCCAGGCGAACCAGGAATCGGGGGCCTGGGGTTCGAGGGTTTCCAGCAGGTAGCGGTTGGCATCCTGGTCGGTATAAATGACGTAATCGCCCTTGCGAAACGTTTTGGTACGGGTTTTCGTTTCCACTTTTACGCCCGAATGATAATAATGGCCTTCCCAGGCATCGCGGTTTTTAAACGAACCGATTGTGTAGGTCTCCACTTCAAGCGTGACGTCTTCCGTCAGGCGCTGCATGGCGACATTATTGTTTTGCAGGCGGGCGATCACGTTTTCCCAGGCCTGCGGGATGAGATAAGCCACGGGTTTCGTGACGGAAAGGCCTGGTACGAAGGTGTTGTAGTAAGGGATGGTTTTTTCGTATGGTTCCGAGCGGTCGTACCAAAGTCGCGGCAGGCCCGACACCTCCGAAGGTTTGTATTTCGCGGCATACCCTTTAAACGTCAGCGAATCGCGCACATCGCGGTTGAGCCGCCAGTCGAGGGTAAATTCCGCCTTGGTGCGGGTGCGTTCGAAGGCTGTGGCGCGGGCCTTTCCGAGGACGTCGTGGTGTTCGTGTACGAAATTCAGCACCACTTCCATAAATGCGTAAGTACTCCACACCCGGTCTTTGAAGGGTTTGAGCATGTGCGTTTCGGGCATAAATCCGATGGTATTCCACAGGGCGGCATAGCCGGTGGAATAACGTCCGTAATCGCAGAAACTTTCGATACCGGCATCGGGCGTTTCGCCGGGGCCGTCTACGTAGGGGATCATTTCCCAGCCCTTGGTTTTCATGTGACCGTAGAGGTAGGGCAGCATGGTTTTTTGTAAAAAATCGCCCAGCGGCGCTTCGAGTTTGTTGTGTTGGGTGGCGATGAGGGTCATGGCATACTGGTAGTCGGCGCCGTTGCTGCAATGGTTGTCCACGAACACATCGGGCATCCACGCGCGGAAAATGCGGTTGAACGTTTGCGCGTTGCGCGAATCGCATTTCACGAAATCGCGGTTGAGATCGTAGTTGCGGGCGTTGCCGCGGAAACCGTAGGATTCGGGGCCTTCCTGGTTGGCCCGGCTGAAAGAATTGCGGTTCAGGCAGCCGTCGACGTTGTACACGGGAATGACCACGAGCGCAAGGTGTTCGAGTATATTTTGCCGCTCCGGTTTGGCGAGCAGGTCGCGTAGTAATAATATGGTAGCGTCGATGCCTTCCGGTTCGCCGGGGTGGATGCCGTTGTTGAACAGCACGATACGCCGGCCCGATTGGCGGATTTTTTCCGGATCGAATTCGCCGTCTTTCGACAAAACCGCCACGTGCAGTGGGTGGCCGCTGTCGGTGCTGCCCTGGGCGCTCAGCTTGAACAGTTTTGGATGCGCGGCGGCCATTTTTTCATAACAGGCGATGGCTTCGGCGTAGGTGAGGGTTTGGTTGGGGTTCGATTCGAACGGAATGGCGAACGTGGGCATAGCGGTGCGGTGGGTGCAGTGGCAATAAAGTGGCAAAAGGAGCAAAAACGTTAACTTTTTGCACATAGCGGGTAGTTATGTTGGAGGCGAAATTAGGGCTTTCCATTGTCAGGGCATACTTGCTTTTGTAAATTACCCAAATTCATCCTTACTTTTGCACAAACAACGAAGATGGAAAAGTTCAGGATTTCAGGCGTGGAAATACATTTACCCTTTTCTCCTATCTTCGCGCAAATTTTCCTTCCTGCATGATGGTATTAGGTGATCGAAGGCTGACTTTGGAGGATTGCGAAGCCATTTTATTTCGAGAAGAACCGGTCGAATTAGCCCCAGACGCGCTCCGGCGGGTGGCGGATAATTTTCAATTTTTGGTACATTTTTCTCAAAACAAACTGATCTACGGCATCAGCACGGGGTTCGGCCCCATGGCGCAATACCGGATTGGCCCGGAAGACCAGCGACAGCTGCAGCACAACCTGATCCGCAGCCACGCTTCGGGCGCCGGCAACGTGTTCAGCCCTTTGCTGGCCCGCGCCGTGCTGCTGGCCCGGCTTAAATCCCTGCTGAAAGGATATTCCGGCATTCACCCCGACACCCTGGTCCTTTTGCAGGTCTTTCTGAACCGCGGCATTTCTCCCTGCATCTATGAGCACGGCGGCGTAGGCGCCAGCGGCGACCTCGTACAACTGGCCCACCTGGCGCTGAACCTGCTCGGCGAAGGTGAAGTGTTGGTAAACGGCGAAGCCCAGGCAGCCGCCGGCGTCTTTAAACAATTCGGCCTCAGCCCGCTGGCTATACATATCCGCGAAGGACTGGCCATCATCAACGGCACTTCGGCCATGACCGGCGTGGGCCTCGTCAATCTCATCCTGGCCCGCAAACTCGTCAACTGGATGACCGTGTTTTCGGCCATGACCAACGAAATAATGGGCGCTTTCGACGACCATTTTTCCCCGGAATTGAACCGCGTTAAGGCGCACCGCGGCCAGAACCGCGTGGCGGCAGCTATGACGCATATTCTGGCAGGCAGCCGCCTGATCCGCAAACGCCCGGAACATTTGTACAACAACCAAATCGAAGCAGAAGTGCTCGACGACAAGGTGCAGGAATATTACTCCCTGCGCTGTGTGCCGCAGATACTCGGCCCCGTGCTCGATACCCTGTTGCAAGCGGAACAGGTGGTGCTGGACGAACTGGATTCGGTGAGCGACAACCCGGTGGTCGACCACGTCCGGCAGGATATCTATCACGGCGGCAATTTTCACGGCGATTACGTGGCGCTCGAAATGGACAAGCTCAAAATCGCGGTGACCAAACTGTCGATGCTCGCCGAACGCCAACTCAATTTCCTGCTCAATGACCGCCTGAACCAAAAACTGCCGCCGTTTATCAATATGGGCCGGCTGGGCCTGAACCTCGGTTTGCAGGGCATGCAATTCACGGCCACCTCCACCGCTGCCGAAAATCAAACCCTCGCCTACCCCATGTACGTGCACAGCATTCCCAACAACAACGACAACCAGGACATCGTCAGCATGGGTTGCAACGCCGCGCTGATGACCCGGAAAGTGATCGAAAACAGTTTCGAAGTGCTGGCCATACAGGCCATTGCAATTACGCAAGCCATTGGTTATCTGAAAAATGTGAAACATCTGTCGGATATGTCCCAGCAGATTTACCGCGAACTCGGCGCCCTGTTTCAAGTAAGCGCCGACGACCGGCCCCGCTACCGGGAAATCGCCTCGGTCAGAAAATTTTTACAATCGTCGAACATTAATCTGTTTCCGTAGTTTGGGGTGAAACGGGTCGGTTTTGTTTAACCTTTAACGACTATTTTTAAACACAAAATAAACTGACGTGAAAT
>CALEYM010000427.1 GCA_937926185.1 uncultured Bacteroidota bacterium
GACCCTGTTTGACCGAACAATTTCACCCGCGGATGCATTAAACCAGGAAAAACAAACGGCAGACCGTTTATTAACCCTACTTTTGCGCTTAGTTTCTTCATCAAACCATGTTATACCAGAATGAACCAGGAACTACAACATAAAAAACAAGCGGAAATCCCGGAACCGGCGGATCCGATGGACACCGATCAGGCTATGGCGCCGGAGGAAGAAGAACCGGTGATGCAGGAAGACAACGCCGAAGAACAGAGCGCCAATGACGAGTGGTACGAACGGCACGACATTGTTGCCGATCCAAAACAAACCCAAATACGCCTCGATAAATTTCTGATGGACCGGCTGGCCAACCGCTCGCGCAGCCGGGTGCAAAATGCCATCCGGGCCGGCTCGGTGAAGGTAGACGACCTGGAGGTGAAGCCCAACTACAGGGTCAAACCGGGCAATCACATCAGCATTATCCTGCCCAAAGCCCTGGAGGAATCGTTTAACATTGCTCCCCAGAATATCCCGCTCGACATCGTTTATGAAGACGACGACGTGCTGATCATCAATAAACCGTATAAAATGGCCGTGCATCCCGGCGTGGGTATCCCGCAGGGCACCGTGGTGAATGCCGTGGCTTGGCACCTGCGCGAACGCGTGGAAAAATTGCCGGTAAAAGTGGGCAACGAACCCGACCGCGCCGGCATTGTACACCGCATCGACAAAGACACCACCGGGCTGATGGTGATTGCCAAAAACGAATTTTCGATGGTGCACCTGGCCAACCAGTTTTTTTACCACACCATCGAACGCCGGTACTGGGCCCTGGTTTGGGGCGATATGGAGGGGGATTCCGGTACCGTGGTGGGCCATATCGGCCGCAATCCGAACGACCGGAAACTGTTTATGGTGTTTCCCGAAGCCGAAGACGGCAAATACGCGGTCACGCACTGGCGCGTACTGGAACGGTTTTATTACGTCACCCTGATCGAATGTCAACTGGAAACCGGCCGCACCCACCAGATCCGTGTGCACATGAAATCGACCGGCCACACGTTGTTCGGCGACCCCCGCTACGGCGGCAACCAAATCCTGAAAGGCACCCTTTATTCCAAATACAAACAGTTCGTGGAAACTTTGTTTACCATCCTGCCCCGGCAGGCGCTGCACGCCAAGGTGCTGGGTTTTACCCACCCGCGCAGCGGCGAAAAAGTGCACTTCGAATCCGATCTGCCGCAGGATATGCAAACGGTAATCAATAAATGGCGCGAGTACGTACAATCGCGCAAAGCCTTAATTTAATGGAGCAAGCGCATCCCGTCATAAAGAACGAATTGCTGGAAGAATGGATCAAGCCTAAACGGATCGTTTTTATCGTGAATCCCAAGGCGGGCACCAATCTTCAAAAACATATTCGGAACAGTGTTGACCGGCACCTCGACCACCGGCGGTTTATTTACGGCATCTGGCACACCGAAAAAGCGGGCCATGCCGCCGAACTGGCTCAAAAGGCCCGTGATGAAGGTTACCAGATCGTTGTGGCCGTGGGTGGCGATGGCTCCATTAACGAGGTGGCCTCGGCCCTCATGCATACCGACGTGGCCGTGGGTGTCATTCCCGCCGGCTCCGGCAATGGCCTGGCCATGCACCTGGGTTATGGCCGCGATATTGATAAAGCCATCCGGAAACTGAATACCGCCACGATTCGCACTATCGATTGTGGTCTGCTGAACAACCATCCTTTTGTCAATCTGGCCGGGGTAGGCATAGACGGTCTGGTGGCCAAAAGGATGAAAGGCAGCCGGCTGCGCGGTTTTATTCCCTATTTCTTTAAATCCATTGCCGCCGGCCTGGCTTATAAGGCACACTATTGCACTATCGAAACGGAAGACCGGAAAATAAGAGAAAAATGTTTCGTGGTGACCGTAGCCAACGGCCCTATGTACGGCTACAATTTCCAGATCGCCCCCGACGCCAAACTGGATGACGGCCTGTTTTCTGTCGTCGTGTTTCGCGACGTGCCCCGCTGGCGGTATTTTGCCGCCATACCGGACAGTTTGGCGGGCAAAATTTATGATGCCCGTTTTGTCGAACATTTTTCTGCACGCCGGGTCAAAATCACCAGTGAAGGCAAAAACTATGTACATATCGACGGGGAAAGCATCGAATTGCCCGGCGAACTGAACTTTGAAATGGCGCCGCTGGCGCTGAAGATATTGGTACCTTCAATTTATGGCTAAACGCAACGAATTCGGTGGTTTCGTTTTTTCCACCAACCCAGATTACAAACCCACCGAAGAACCGGAAGAGGACATGAATTTACCCAACGACAAACAAGTGCTCCGTATCTGGCTCGAGCGCGGTAAAGGCGGCAAGGAAGCCACCGTTGTCAAAGGCTACGTCGGCCCGCCGGCCCGGCTGGAAGAACTGGCCAAACTGCTGAAAAACAAATGCGCTGCCGGCGGCAACGCCAAAGATGGCGTCATTATCGTGCAGGGCGACCACCGGGATAAAGTGCTGAAAATGTTGTTGGAAATGGGGTATGCGAATACAAAGAAGGCGGGTGGGTAATTGCGGATTACGGATTGCGGATTACGGATTGCGGATTGCGGATTGCGGATTAACCCAGCTCTTGGCACTGCATGTCACTTAGGGAAAGGTTGCGATACCAAGAGCTGGGTTAATCCGCAATCCGCAATATAAATTTGTCATTCTAAAAAAACTTTTATGAATAGGTGGACAGACGTTGGTTTGTGCAACATTCTTTTAATATCAGGCGCTTGTCTGTTATTCGCTTTTTGCAATCCCGCCAAAAAGACTACTTCCACGTCCGGCTCTAAACCGCCTGTTGCCGGTGGCGTGAAACCCCGCTACGAGCCCATGGACACCGTGCGCTGGACGCCGGCGCCCAATGCCAAACCGCCCATCGGCAATGCGTCCGGCGTCACGCTGCCACCGGTCACGCCTTACGCCGGACAGACTTACCGCCTGGCTTTTTTACTGCCTTTTCTGACCAACCAGATTGACCCGGTGACGCAGGCAGTTCCGGATAAAAGCGATCTGGCGCTCCAGTTTTACGGCGGCGCCAGCCTGGCCCTGCAAAAACTATCTGCCGAAGAAGGACTCAACCTCGGTGTCGACGTGTTCGATACGCAGGGGAGCGACGCCGATTTTCAGCGCCTGTTGAGCAATCCGCGGATCGATAAAGCGCAGGTTGTGATCGGCCCCATTCGCAGCAGTCACGTGAGTCTGATGGCCGAACGCATTAAAAAGACCCGGCAGATCATGGTCTCGCCGGAAAGCCCCAATATGGATCTGACCAGCCGGAACCCCGATTTTGTTCAAACGAATCCCTCGCTCCGGGCTCACTGTGCTGCCATCACCCGCCATGTATTGCAGTTTCACCGGCCGGACGCCGTGACGCTGGTGTGCAAACAGAAAGAAGCCGACCGCCTGCCTTATTTCCAGCAAGCCAATGCGACGAACAACGCCCGTTTTGCCGAACTGATCGTGCCCGACGCTGCTAATAATTTTGACAATATCGACTTGCAGCGGTATTTCCGGCCGGGCCGCACCGCCGTGTTCATCCTGCCCACCTGGGCCAGCCAGGATTTCCTGATGGCTTTCCTGCGCAAGCTCCGCGCCACTCGCGGCTCCAATCGGGTGGAAGTGTACGGCATGCCTCAGTGGCGGAATTTCGAGAACATAGAACCGGAATATTTTGCCGAAATGAACGTACACGTCACTTCGGCTTCATTTGTCAACCGCACAACAGAAGCGGCGCGCGCTTTCCGCCAGGCTTTTTACGACGCCTATGGCACCGTGCCCGGCGACGACGCCTACAACGGCTACGACGTGACGATGTTTGCCGGTAAAATGTTGAAAAAATATGGACTCAGTTTCCCTCAACGCCTGGCCCTGGAACCTCCGTTTGAAGGATTACACGCCCAATTTCAATTTGCCAAAGTGTTCTCCTCCGGCGCCGTCGACGACCTGCTGAACGAATACGATTACCTGGAAAATACCTTTGTGCATATTTTGAAATTCGGGAATTATAAGTTTGAACCGGTTGAATGAGGTTTAGAGGGTTTAGAGTGGTTTAGAGTGGTTTAGAGTGGTTTAGAGTGGTTTAGAGTGGTTT
>CALEYM010000428.1 GCA_937926185.1 uncultured Bacteroidota bacterium
CATAATCAGATGGTCGCGGGTTCAATTCCTGCCGGGCCCACTCCACTTAAAGGCGACTGATGCGTTTCACTTGCGCAGGTCGCCTTTTTGTTTTTGCGGAAAACCGTAAAAACCGGTTCCTTTGGCAAAAATTCCGCTATGAAACAAATTCACTGGTTCGAACGTCGCTTCGACTTCGACAAGAATCAAAACATTTTCCCGTCTATCCTTGAGCGCCTGGGCGGCACACCCGTCCGCCTGGAAGAAAAACTGGCCGCCATTCCGGAAGAATGGTTGCGCGTCCGGTTGGACAGCAGCTGGAGCATCCTGGAAAACGTGGGTCATCTGACGGACCTCGAACCCTTGTGGCAGGGGCGATTGGAAGATTTTCTCTCCGGCGCCGCCACGCTGCGCCCGGCCGACCTGAGCAACGCCCGCACCGATGCGGCCAATCACAATGCTTCAAGCCCGGAGGCACTGTTGACCGGGTTCCGCGATGCCCGAACCCAAACACTTCGCCTTTTGGAAGGGCTTACGGAGGAGGATGTTTTCCGAACCGCCCTGCACCCGCGCCTGCAACAGCCCATGCGGCTGATGGATTCATTTCTTTTCGTTGCCGAGCACGACGACCATCATTTGGCCAGAATAACGGAGATTGTTCGGAACATGAAAGAATAGGCAGGCAGTTGACGGTTATTTCAAACGAATTCAGAATTATATTTTTTTTAGCGCATTTAAATCCTCTCCGGTAAAATTGTCTTCGGAAAGGCTGTGAAATTATTTTTCAACAAAAGGCATTATTTTCGCTGAATTTGGCTTTAAATTTGCCCCATAAATCATGGATAGAATTAAAAAAACCTTTTTTGTTGCCTTTTAAAACCTTGTTTTCGCTGAAAAAATACTCTGATTGCTCTTTTTCGCCAAAACTCCCCTTCTTTTGTTTTTCCAAATATTGTTCTATAGCCATGCGGCTTCGTAGTTATCCCGTACCAGTCGGACATTCTTCAAACTTTGAACTTCTAACGCTAACATCACATGTCGCTCACCCGTTTCAACGCACTTCAAACGATTGAAAACCGCCTGGAGCCGCTACCCGCCGAATTTGGCGAGAGCGCCGCGGAAACCATTGCCTCTTATTTCGGCGAAAATGTTTTCGGCGACGAGGCCATGAAGAAGTATTTACCCGAAAACGCCTATCTCAGCGTAAAAGCCGCCATGCAGAGTGGGCAAAAACTCGGCCGGGAAATCGCCGACGTGGTCGCCACCGGCATGAAAGAATGGGCCCAGGACAAAGGCTGCACACACTTTGCGCACTGGTTCCAGCCGCTCACCGGTAAAACAGCCGAAAAACACGACTCCTTTTTCACCATGACGCACGACGGGCGCGTGATCGAAGAATTCACCGGCGGCGCCCTGGTGCAACAGGAACCCGACGGTTCGTCCTTCCCTTCCGGCGGCATGCGCAGCACCTTCGAAGCCCGCGGTTACACCGTGTGGGATCCGAGCAGCCCGGCTTTTATCCTGGAAGTAGGCGACGGTAAAACCCTGTGTATCCCCACCATTTTCGTGACTTACGACGGGGAAGCGCAGGACTACAAACTGCCCCTGTTGCGCTCGCAATCTTTCCTCGACAAGGCCGCGGTGCCGGTGTGCCAATTGTTCGATCCCAATGTGACCAAGGTGACGGCCACGCTGGGTTGGGAACAGGAATATTTCGTCATCGACGATGCCCTGTACAACGCCCGCCCCGACCTGGTAATGACGGGCCGTACCCTGCTGGGGCGCCCCGCCACCAAACACCAGCAACTGGAAGACCACTACTTCGGCTCTATTCCGGAGCGGGTGTACTTTTTCATGCGCGACCTGGAAACGGAAAGCCACAAACTCGGCATTCCCGTGCGTACCCGCCACAACGAGGTAGCCCCCGCACAATACGAAGTGGCGCCGGTATTCGAAGAGATCAACGTGGCGGTAGACCATAATCAGTTGCTCATGGACCTGATGGACCGCGTGGCGCGCCGGCACAAACTACGCGTGCTGCTCCATGAAAAACCCTTTGCCGGCATCAACGGTTCGGGTAAACACAACAACTGGAGCATGGGCGCCAACACCGGCGTCAACCTCCTGTCGCCCGGCGACACGCCCAGCCGCAACCTGCGTTTCCTGACGTTTTTCGTCAACACCATCATGGCCGTGTATAAATACGCCGACGTGTTGCGCGCCAGCATAGCCCACGCGGGCAACGACCATCGCCTGGGCGCCAACGAGGCCCCGCCGGCCATCATCTCGGTGTTTATCGGTGAAGCCATGACCAAATTGCTCAACCAGATCGCCAACGGCAAAAAAACCGACGATGCGGCCGTCAAACGCGCCATCGACCTGATCGCCAAGCTGCCCAACCTCGAACTGGACAACACCGACCGGAACCGCACTTCGCCATTTGCCTTCACCGGCAATAAATTCGAGATCCGCGCCGTCGGTTCCTCGCAAAACTGCGCCGGCCCGATGACCGTGATGAACACCATGATGGGTATGCAACTGCTCGAATTTAAAAACGACGTGGACAAAGCAATGGCTAAAGGCATCGAAAAGGAAGAAGCCATCCTGATGGTGTTGAAAAACTATATCCGCAAATCGAAACCCATCCTGTTCGAAGGCAACAACTATTCCGACGAATGGAAACAGGAAGCGGCCCAGCGCGGTTTGTCGAACCACACCAATACGCCGGAAGCGCTCGACGTGCTCGGTACCAAACTTGCCCAGGATTTCTTTGGCAAGTCGGGCGTACTGAACCAAACGGAACTGGAAGCTTTCCTGACCGTACAACAACACGCATATTGTACTAAACTAGATATAGAGGCCAAAACACTTGAAGAATTGGTCAACTCCACCGTAATGCCTGCCGTACTGCGCTACCAAACCGAGCTGGCCGGCAACATCGCGTCGCTGAAATCCATCGGGATGGAAGATGCCGCCGGTTACCAGAAAGAGACACTCCAACGTATTTTAAAAAATGTGGCAACGATCAACGGCGGTCTGAAAAAAATGCACCAGGCCCTGGAGGAAGTACACCATCTGGAAGACCTGCGCAAAGAAGCCAATATCCTGTGCAACATGGTGAAGCCCGAAATGGATACCATCCGCGCTGGCGTCGATGACCTCGAAGGCATCGTAGACGACCAGTACTGGCCGCTGGTGAAATACCGCGAATTGCTGTTCGTGCGGTGATGAGGGGGTTTATGGGGGTTTATGAGGGTTTATGAGTCCGTTAAAACATTCTGCCGCCGCCGGCGTTCTCTAAACTATCTAAACCCTCATAAACCCTCATAAACCCTCATAAACCCTCATAAACC
>CALEYM010000429.1 GCA_937926185.1 uncultured Bacteroidota bacterium
ACGAGGGAACTAAAACCTACGCGCAGGTTTTTAAGGAAACGCTGGCGATGATTCGGAATGGGAAACGGTAAAGGTTTTGAAAATGAAGCGGCGGGCAAGGATTTTAGATCGAATGCCCGCTCGCTTTTTAATCCATCATAAAGCGGGGTAGCGCAATTGGTCAGCGTGTCCCGCCCATTGGCGGGAAGGTCGGAGGTTCGAGTCCTTCCCCCGCAACTTTTCCCCAAAAACCGCCCCATGTCCCAGCTCACCCAAATCTTTTTCGAGAAAATCCTTGTTGCCGAGGGCGGATACCAAAACCAGTCCGCCGACAGCGGTAATTTTAACCGCTGCGGCATTAATGCCGGCACCAAATACGGCATCACTTCCAATGCCTGGCAGGAGTATTCCGGTGAGCAGTGTCCGGGAGCGGAAACCATGAAAAACCTCACCCACGCGCAAGCCTGGGATTTCATGGACTGGT
The DNA here is from genome assembly GCA_937926185.1 of uncultured Bacteroidota bacterium. Classification (GTDB taxonomy): domain Bacteria; phylum Bacteroidota; class Bacteroidia; order Chitinophagales; family Saprospiraceae; genus M3007. The sequence goes on from CALEYM010000429.1 coordinate 464, forward strand.
GGGGCAATCGCTGGCGGATATGGGAAATCTACGACCAGGATTTCGCCGAACTGGTGTTCAACGCCTTTTACGGAAACCCTTCCGCCGCTGCCAAAATTTTGCAACTTACCCTGAACCAACGCGGTTACACCCTGGAGCCAGACGGCATTATGGGAAGCAAAACGCTGGCGGCTGTGAACGTCGAAACCGCCAAAGACAAAACCGGGCTGTACAACGCCTACCGCGAAGCCTGGCTTTCCTACCTCCAATCCCTCGGCAATTCCACCTATACTGCCGGTTGGACCAACCGGATGAATACCTTTTTCCCGCCTCTACCGGTCAGTGAAACTCCTGCTGAACCAACTCTCGAACCAAACTACCAGGTCGAACTCTGGCAGCGCCGGTTTTCCGGCATGTTCAAAAGTAGCGACGATGCCATTTGGGTGTGGACGGCCCTGGCCTTGCTTTTTGGTCTGATCGCCATCCTTTACTACCGCTTAAAAACCATTGACCTATGACGCCGCAAACCAAATACGCGCTCCTGGCCGTATCGCTTTTCCTCGGTCTCACCGGCCTGACCTGGTGGCTGTACCGCCGCTTTTTCCGCGACGGGATCGGCCCCACCGGACAGTGGGATGATGAAGGCGGTACAACCGAGCAACCGCATACCGTGGCCGGCTCGGAACTCAACTATGAGCAATCGCCCATCATTATGAGCCACTTCGACATACGGGAGTTCGACTCACCGGACCAGCCCGGCAGTGGCGTTTACATGAAAATCAAGTTTTTGGAAATGCTCGATGCCGCCCGGGAGCAGGCCGGCATTCCCTTCCGAGTCAATTCCGGCTACCGGACTCCCGAGCACAATGCCGCCGTGGGCGGCGTACAGGATTCCGCGCATACACGGGGCTGGGCGGCGGATATCGCGGCGCGGACGCTGGAGCAGAAGATCAGGATTGTACGGGCGGCCAGGTCGGTTGGATTTAACCGGTTTGGGATTTATGATACATTTGTTCACCTGGATTGTGATCCGGGGAAGCAGGGGGATGTGGCTTGGAATAAGAAGTTGTACGCGGTGAGAAAGGGCGGGGATTTTTCGGGGTGGGGATTTGATCCGTTTGCGAAGTAACATGGACTAAACGGAAAACAACCATTATAACAGGCCTCTTTCCCGAAGGAATTTATTCCAAATATCAATACATTTATTTATCAAATCAAATGGCTGATACTTTTCTCCTCCAGCAAGAATTACGATGAAATATTCTGGCGTATTCCAAACATCATGAAATGGATCATATTCTCTAATTATTGAGAATTCTGCATCAACGCTAGGATGATTTATTTCAAAATGTTTAGTTCCATTACAAATATCCCTACAAAGCCCCATTTCTGGGTTGGAGTTGATAAAGTGATTTAGTTCTGAAGATGAAATTTCTGAATCATTTAGCAACCAATCTTTTAGAAAAAAGATATTCTGCAAACAAGAGAATAAGGTATCAAAGTATTCATGAGAGTCAATTTCGACAGACCTATGGCCAAAATCCTTCGAAACCGCCCTTTGAAACCTTTGGCTCCATCTGATCATCCGATCATACTGACCCTTCCAACCCTTATGTCTATGGGCGCTATGTTTCTGCAAACTTTTCATTACCTTCGCTATTAACAATTACAAAACTTGTCAAAAGAAACGCATAAGACCTAAACAAGAATTCAAATATCCTGTGTAATCCGCAGACTGGTCTTCCCTTCCGCCACCTCATGCTCCCCCTTCCCCAACAACCGCAGCAGCCCCACCACCAAATACACCGGCGTTTGCAACAAAAACCAGGATTTCCGGGCGCTCTTGCCCGAATCGAACCCGGCATGCTCCGCTACACGCTCCCAGGAAAGCCCGTCCGGCAAACGGTACCGTTCTGTGGTACCTTCTTTAAAAACCGATACCCGCAAAGCATCCATCAGCGCATCTGCCTGGGCCATCGTGCTGGCTTTTACTTCGATTTTGAACCTGAACGGCTTGGTGAGCGCGATGACCGGCGTTTTGCAGAGTACCATCAGTTTTATGGTATCTTCAAAACTCATTCGGTCTTTTATCAACAGGCGGGCAATGCTGGATTTGTTGGCGTAGTGTAGCGGGCCAGCTGCATCTTCGTAAGAGACGCCGGCGCGGGACATTTCAGTGCGGAGGACGGTTTGGAGGGAGTGGATCAGCGGAGACAGGTCTTGCATAAGTATGTTTTCAGGTGCAAAAAAGCCGGAACATGAAAGATGCCTGCTTTGCGCAGTAAAATTATGCGGGTTTTGGCAACGAATGTGCAACATGGCAGTAAATTTTTGCCAAACGCTAATATCATGCTGCCGGGCGAGGTTGCTCGATTTCCATTACCTTTGCGCCATGCCTTGGTTCGTCCGCATATTTGCCCTGTATTTGTTTGTTCTTGGTTGCCTGCCGTGTGCAGACTTCGAACATGACAGGCATTTGCAGCAACCGGCATTCAAAGCGGCCGATTCGCGAGCCATTGGACACCACCATGCCTGCGCCGACCCTTGCTCCCCACTTTGTAGCTGCGCGTGTTGTGGGTGTGTGACCATCTCTGTCAAAGCGCCGTTATTCGAATTGCCTTCGCCAACACCATTGGTTGAAAATTTGCAAAGAGGCTTCTTTTATCAAGCGCCTCTTTCCGCCGCACACCTTGCCGCGCTGTTCCGTCCTCCGATAAATAAGTTGGGTTGAGTTTTTCACGCTGACCAGTCCGTCCAGATTTTCCTC
>CALEYM010000430.1 GCA_937926185.1 uncultured Bacteroidota bacterium
GTAGCCGTCATGCAGCCGTATTTTTTTCCGTATATCGGATATTTCCAGCTGATCCATTGCGTGGACAAGTTCGTGGTATTCGATGATGTCAACTTTATTAAAAAGGGCTGGATCAACCGGAACAGGATACTGGTAAACGGCGCCCCGTTTTTGTTCTCCATTCCCCTGAAACAAGCAAGCCAGAACAAATGGATCAGGGATACGGAATTGTCGGACGAGCCGGGCTGGACGTCAAAGTTTTTAAAAACCCTGGAAGCCGCTTACAAAAAAACGCCACAGTTCAAGCAGATATTCCCGGCGGTGGAACGGTTGTTGCAGGAAGATCATCCGTCTGTTGCCAGTCTGAATGTAGCCTCCCTCCGCTTCGTTTGCGATTACCTGGACGTGGATACCACGCTGGTTCCATCGTCCGCGGCGTATGCCAACAGCGACCTGAAGGGCCAGCACCGCATCCTGGATATTTGCCGGCAGGAAGGCGCCGGCACGTATATCAATCCGATTGGCGGAACGGAGCTGTACGATCAGGCGCTTTTTGAAGAAAACGGCATCCAATTGTATTTTTTACAGTCCGCTGCTTCGCCTTACCGACAATTTGGGCACGATTTTTTCCCTTACCTCTCCATGCTCGACTGCCTGATGTTTGCAGATAAAGCAGAGATAAAACAAAAACTATCTGAATTTCAACTCGTTACATCCATTTAATCCGTTTCCTACCCCCGGTCTTTATTTCAAAAATGAAAAATAAAAACCGACAACAATGAACTCAACCAACACGATGGTTAGCGTGTGCATGGCGGCTTACAACCACGAGAAATTTATTGCCAAAGCCATTGAAAGCGTCATGATGCAAGAGACCGGTTTCCACGTCGAATTGGTGATCGGCGAGGATTGTTCCAAAGATTCCACCCGTGCAATATGCGAAAAATACGCGGCCCGATACCCCGACCGGATCAGGTTGCTGCCCTCGGATGTCAACTGGGGCATGTCGAAAAACGGTATCCGCATCCTGAACAGCTGCCGGGGAAAATATATCGCCATTCTCGATGGCGACGATTTCTGGAGCGACCCGCACAAACTTCGCGACCAGGTACAATTCCTGGAAGAAAATCCGGAATACGGACTGATCTATACGGATATCGATCCGGTAAATGATGCCGGCGAAATCGTCGACTCAGAATCGGTGCGTAAAAGGAGGAAGGAATACCGGGAAGGCGCCGTGTTTTTTGATATGTTACCGGGATTGAATTTCATCAGCTCCTGCACGGCGCTTTTCAGAAAAGAATTGCTGGAACTGGAAGGCGCCAACCCTGTCGAAAAATACTGGTACAGCTACGATTTCTGGTACTGGCTCCGGGTATCCATGCTGACAAAAGTGGCCTGCCTGAACAGAAGAACGGCCTGCTACCGTATGCACGAGGGCGGTATCACCAACACGGCATATTTCAAAAATAACCTGGAGCGAAACTACTACGTTTTGTTCGACGTCATCGATAACTTCTACAGAAGGGTGCCCGGGCCGCCGGACGAATCGGACAGAAGTATTATTTTCCGAAAACTCCTGTCGCTCCTGTACAGAAAACAGGGTACGCTGGCCATGAAATTCCGGGCTTTGACCATGTTGCCGCGGTACTTTCCGGGCTTTGGCGGCATAACAGGCATTTTACGGGCCAAGGCAAAACGGTTTTCGCCGACTGCACTCGCTTCAAAGACCGCGCATTAACCGATTTGCTGTTATGAAAAATTTTGCCGTGTTTATCTCCGGCTATGGCCGCGGGGCTATGGAGATCATCAAAGACTGGAAAAGAGGGCTGGTCAGGCCCAATCTGAAACTCCTGCTCAGCAGTGATCCGCAATCGCCCTGCCTGGCTTTTGCCCGCGAAAATGGCCTGGTTTTTGAAGTAGTGGACCGTAAAAACTACCCGTCCAAAAAGGCCTTTGAGCAGCAAATTCTGAACGCGCTCAAAGCGCATGAAATCGACTACGTGTACCTGGCCGGATGGATGAATATCGTGGGCCGGACGCTTCTCGACGAGTACAAAGGAAAGATTGTCAATGTGCACCCTTCGCTGTTGCCCAGCTTTAAAGGATTGAACGGCATTCAGCAAGCCATGGAATATGGCGTAAAAGTGACGGGGGTAACCACCCACTACATAGACGAAACCATAGACGGCGGCAAGATCATTGCCCAGAAATGTATAGAGATCAAGG
>CALEYM010000431.1 GCA_937926185.1 uncultured Bacteroidota bacterium
ATATAAATTTTTTTTTAGCGTTGCCATAACCCCGGGAGTTTAGCCCCGGCATACGCGTAAAAACCGCCGGAACTAAAATGCCGCCTAAACGTTACTTTTGCCGCCACCTGGCAAACCGTCCGTTTTTCACCAATCTGTTTTGTCCGATTATGAATGATATTCTGGTTACCCTCCATTCCTACAACCGCTACCTGATCCTGGCCGCCCTCGTTTTTGTGTTATTCCGCTCCTACAGCGGCTGGCTGGGCCGCAAACCCTTCGAAAACGCCGACGACAAAGGCTCCCTGGTGTTGCTCATCCTGTCGCATCTCCAACTCCTCATCGGCCTCATCCAGTATGCCTTCACCAGCACCTGGACACAAACGGCTTTTGCCGACTTCGGCGCCGCCATGAAAGATCCCATGCAGCGTTACTTCGCCGTGGAGCATATCACCGCTATGCTGATCGCCATCGTGCTGATCCAGCTGGGCCGTACTTTTTCCAAAAAAGCGACCGACGCCGCGGAAAAACACCGCAAACTGGCCATCTACACCACTATTGCCTTTTTGCTGATCGCGGGAACCCTGGCGCAGAAAGGACTGTTGTTCGGAACATTGAGAGGTTGACGGGTTACGGGTTATACGGGTTGCGGGTTGACGGGTTCCTACACCCCCGGCCTCTCTTATCGGGGTGCCAAGGGTGTAAGAACCCGTCAACCCGCAACCCGTCAACCCGTCAACCCGTCAACCCGTCAACCTGCAAACCCGTCAACCTCTTTATATTATGCAAAAACCAAGCCTGCCGGAAGGCACCCGCGATTTCGGCCCGGAGCAAGCCCGCAAACGTGCCTGGATATTCGACACCATCCGTTCGGTGTTCGTCAAATTCGGTTTTCAGCCGCTGGAAACGCCGGCTATGGAAAACCTGAGTACCCTCACGGGCAAATATGGCGACGAGGGCGACCAGCTATTGTTCAAAATCCTGAACAACGGCGACTTCCTTAAAGACGCCGACCCGGAATTGCTGGCCGCAAAAAACTCGGCCAAATTGCTGCCGCAAATCTCCAAACGAGGCCTGCGGTACGATCTTACCGTACCCTTTGCCCGCTTCGTGGTGATGAACCGCCAAACACTCACTTTTCCCTTCAAACGCTACCAGATACAACCCGTGTGGCGCGCCGACCGGCCGCAAAAAGGCCGTTACCGCGAGTTTTTCCAATGCGACGCCGACGTCATCGGCTCCGACAGCCTGCTGTACGAAGCCGAACTGACACAGATATACGACGAAGCATTTGCCAAACTGGGCATCCCCGTGGTGATCTTAATCAACAACCGGAAAATCCTCTTTGGTATTGCAGAGGCGGCCGGCATCGCCGACCGCTTTATGGACATGACCGTGGCCATCGACAAACTGCACAAGATAAGTCCCGATGGGGTCAGGCAGGAGTTGGCGCGAAAGGATATTCCCGCCGACAGTATAGAAAAAGTAATGAAAATCCTGGCAAATCCTTCCCTGGAGGCGCTCCGACCCTTATTTGCCAATAGTGAAACCGGACTAAAAGGTATTGCAGAGTTGGAGCGCGTATTTCATTTGCTCGGAAAAACACCCCTGAAAAATGAAATCCGCTTCGATATCACCCTGGCGCGCGGCCTTACCTACTACACCGGATGCATTTTTGAAGTGGCCAACAAACGTATCGGAATGGGCAGCATCGGCGGCGGCGGGCGTTACGCCGACCTCACCGGCGTTTTCGGCATGCCGGGCCTGTCGGGCGTGGGCATTTCTTTCGGCGCCGACCGGATTTACGATGTATTAGACCGATTGAATCTGTTCCCGGAAAATCTGAATGAAAGCGTACCGGTACTATTCGTCGCCTTCGATGAGGCCACGCACGAGTACGCTTTCGAATGTGTCAGCAGGGTACGCGTTGCCGGTCTTGCAGCCGAATTGTATCCCGAACCGGGCAAACTGAAAAAACAGTTCGAATATGCCGCTAAACGCAACGTCCCCTACGTGGTAATCGTAGGCGAAACGGAAATGGCAAGCGGCATGCTCACGGTGAAAAACCAGATCAGCGGTGAGCAGCGGAATATGACGGTGGAGGAATTGATCGGCTTCCTTTCCAAATAATTCAGATAAACAGCACTTCCGCCGAAATTTTAAAACTCCGGGGAAGCCCTCACCGCAATTCCACGTGCGCGTGGTCGTCGTGCCTTGCCGCCTTACAACCCTGAAAACGGAGTTTATTCAGAGCCGACAGCCCCAGGCGCGATTTCAGGTGCGGCTGTATCAGCACGCGGGAAACAGCCGGGTGTTCGGCCAGCAGGCGCAGCAGTTCTGCCGTTCGGCCGGCATCGAAAATGTAATTCTCGGCGCGATAAAACGGCGCGGCCAGGTCGCCGTCGAGGCCGATGTACCAATACCCTTTTCGTTCGCACTCGGCGGCATAGTCGCGTTCGCCCGGCAGCGGGCCGGCAAAAACGCCATAGCCGAAAGGAGAAGGGTTGCCCGCGACAGGCTCCAGGGTTCGGGCATTATTCCAATAGATGGACAAGTCCACTTTTTTGCCGTCTCTATGGCTGAAATGCGGCTCCAGCGGATAACCGTTGAAAAATGGGAAATTCGCGTCCATGTACCACACTACTGCGCCGGGAAAGCGGGTTTGCATTTGCGCTGCCACCTCTTCCAGCGCGCGCCGCAAACCGGACCGGACATAGTGCCGGTTCAACAGGCAAAACCAGATATTCTCCGGGCGCAGTTGCGGGTTGGATATGGCAGGCAAGGGAACCCGGTCCGATAAACGCGCCAGTGGCGGAACGACAAAAAAGGATACCAAACAGTAAAACAGGATGAACAAAAGCCAGGTAAGGCCACGAACCGGCCATTTATGCCGCAATAATTTTCCGGCAGCCAGGGCGATCAGCCAGACCAATCCGCCTACTTGTGTCAGGAGTGTGAGCAGCGCAACCCAGATGGAATGGAGTAATACCTTAAAAATCATTTTACAAGAATACGTCATTCCGCGCGCTTTCGCCTAATTACCTATTTTCGCCCCTTGCAGAAATAAAAAAGAGGCAGTGCCACCACAGCACTACCTCAGCCCTAACCAAATAAAACCAAATTATTCTTAATTCACTGGTAATTTGTACCACAAAGGTAATACGCTTTGTGTAACTTATACAAGAACAAGACAAAAAAATTATTACTTTTTCGACGAAAATTTTCAGCAGAAAAAATGGAATACAGGACGGTCTTTTTCCAAAAGAAAAATTAATGTATTCCGGATTTGTGA
>CALEYM010000432.1 GCA_937926185.1 uncultured Bacteroidota bacterium
CGAGGACTTTGATAATCTGTTTGGAGATGTTGTTGGGCTGGGTTTTTACGAAATCCATTGGCGGAGGATTGGTTTTGCGGTGAAGGGGGGTGTTTTTAGGGATATGATTTAGGGCTCAAAAATATGGGGTGAGTTGGAACTGCGGTTTCGGATTATCACGTATTGAATACGTGAAAAGAGAAGGTTTTGGAAAATTTACGCTATTGTGATTATCATTCCTCACCGCACTAGCGTCACATCTCCTATTTTCTCTACCCTTTCCCCGCTGGAGTCGAAAAACCGGATATAATAAGCAAATACCGCCGGGTTGAGCGCCTTGCCCCGGAAAGTGCCGTCCCACGCCACATTGGGCACATCTTTCCAATCGGCCAACTGATTGCCCCAGCGGTCAAAAATAAGCACCTCCTCGAAGCGCTCGATACCCCCTGGCGGTACAAAACTCCAAAAATCGTTGATGCCGTCGCCGTTGGGTGAAAACACATTGGGCACATAAAAATCCGAGGCTTTTCGCAGCGAAATCAGAAAGCGGCTACCGTAGGTACAGCCGGAACGGTGTGCAAAAGTGACTTCCACCGTGGTGCTTTTCGTTGGTAGAGCAATGGTACTAAGACAAGTGTCGCAGGAAAAAATGGCGGACGGTTCCCAACGAACCTGCCAATCGGCCGGGTCTAGGCCCAGGTCAAAGGCTACGGACTGACCGACATACAGGGTCGTGTCGGGCAAGCCGGGCAGTTGTGTAGTATCCGGCAAGGTGGGTAGGGCTAAATTGAATTCGATATGACAATCCGGCAGCGCATGCAGGGTAACGCGGGCAGTGTCGTCATTTTTGTAAACGGTCTGCCGCAGGGTGTCGCCATTGCTCCAAAGAATCGCCCAGTTCACGGCGGCCTGAATGTGCAGCAGCACGTCCAGATTGTCGCAATCGATCTGGGCCGACGGGGGGACGGGGGCTTCCAGTGTGCTTACCACTGTGATTTGAATCGAATCGCATCCGGAAGCCGCGGCATAGACTTCCGATAAAGTGCTGCTTTCTTTAATCCAGGCGTTATTGATCCACACGGAATCGCCCGGGCATAGCACCAGAGTATCGGATTGTATGATCGCCGGTATGGTCGTCAGGCTTATATCAAAAATAGTATCACAGCCGGCAACAGCGGTCACGGGTACGCTATACATGCCGGCACCGGAAAGCCACTGGCCGCCTACCTGTACCGAATCGCCTGCACAAATATTGTAAGCGACCGTTTGGTGCGTTAGCGGCGTGACTAATACTTCGTAGGTCTGGGTGCTGTCGCAGCCGTTAGAACTGGCAAAGGTTTGGTTCAAGGTACCAGCCTGATTTACCCATTTATTGAATAGAAACACGGAATCACCCGTACAAATACTCACCGTCTCTGAGTTGGAAATCAGCGGTATTTCCGATAAGGTGACATCGTAAATAGTATCGCAACCTCCAAGCGCCGACACTAGGATACTGTGCAAGCCCGCCCCCGACAGCCACTGGCCGCCGATCTGGATCGAATCACCGGTGCACAGCGTATATGCCACATTCTTTTGATTTAACGGGGTGACCGTCACCGTGTAGGTCTGGGTGCTGTCGCAGCCGGCTGCGCTGGTAAAGGTTTGACTCAAGGTGCCGGCTTGATTTACCCATTGGTTGAACAGATAAACCGAATCGCCGACGCAAATACTTACTGTCTCTGAATTAGAGATTAGGGGTATTTCCGATAGGGTGACATCGTAAAGGGTATCGCAGCCGCTGGTGGTATGCACCAGGACGCTGTATATACCGGCGTCTGACAGCCACTGGCCACCAACTTGGACCGAATCGCCGGCGCACAGCGTATATGCCACATTCTTGTGATTTAAGGGGTCGACCGTGACTGTATAGGTTTGGATGCTGTCACAACCGGCCGTGCTGGTAAACGTTTGACTCAAAGTGCCTGCTTGGTTTACCCATTGATTGAACAGAAAAACCGAATCGCCCGCACAAAGGCTCACCGCCTCTGAGTTGGAAATCAGCGGTATTTCCGACAAAGTAACGTCGTAAATAGTGTCGCAGCCGCTGGTGGCGTGTACGATGACGCTATGCTGCCCTGTCCCCGACAGCCATTGCCCGCCGACCTGGATCGAATCGCCGGCGCAAATACCAACGGCCACATTTTTATGATTTAAGGAGGTGACCGTCACTGTATAGGTTTGGGTGCTGTCGCAACCGGCTGCGCTGGTAAAGGTTTGACTCAAAACGCCCGCTTGACTTACCCATTGATTGAACAGAAAAACCGAATCGCCCGCACAAATGCTCACCGTTTCCGACGTTGAAATCAGGGGTATTTCTGACAGCGTAACCTCGTAAATGGCATCGCAGCCACTTGCGGCGTTTACCAGAACCGAATGCGTGCCCACACCCGACAGCCACTGCCCGCCCACCTGGATCGAATCGCCGGCGCAAAGGCTGTATGCCACATTCTTGTGATTCAACGGGGTGACCATCACCGTGTAGGTTTGGGTGCTGTCACAGCCGGCTGCACTCGTAAAGGTTTGGCTCATAGGACCCGCTTGACTTACCCAATGGTTGAACAGCAAAACGGAATCACCGGCGCAAATACTTACCGTTTCCGACTTTGAAACCAGGGGTATTTCCGACAGGGTAACATCGTAAATGGTGTCGCAGCCGGTTATAGCGTTTACCAAAACTGTATGCGTTCCGGCACCCGACAGCCACTGCCCACTCACTTGCACCGAATCGCCGGCACAAACACTGTAGGCAAATGCCCGGTGTGGAGCCGGTTTTATGTCAATAGCCACCGTATCGACGCTGAAACAATTTCCCTTTCCGGCTACAGCCATCAACAACAAGGACGTATCGGTAACGGCATTGACCTGCATACAAGTATCGCAATCGACGTTCCCGGCCGGCAACCATTGGATAAAATCAAAATCCCCCGAAAGGCTGAAACTCAAAGGTTCACCCGGACAAATCACGGTATCCGGCCCCAAATCAATACTTCCAGCCGGGGTAATAGTGACTTGTACCGTATCGCGATATACCCGCTGGCAATGGTCGGTGGCCTCCACAAAATGTAATCCTGCGTAACCCGAGGAATAAATCGAATCCTGCGTTCCATCACTCCACAGGTATGATTCGAACCCGGCTCCGGCGTTAAAAGTCAGCACGGCACTCTCGCATTTGACGATATTGGGCCCCAGGTCCAGCGAATGCGGAGCGAGGTCGAGTCTGATGGAATCGGAGTTGTTGGTATAATTGCATTCGATGATCCCGGTAAGTGGAAAGTTATCGGCATTAGCGCCCGAGCCAGGGTCATTGACGACAAAGTACATCCGGTCGATGCCGGAAGGCAGGGGCCAGGCAAGTCGCAACGTGTCGTGCAGCGGGCCATTGGGATTCACGGGCCGACAGACCGTTTCAACCGGCACGATACCCGGCTGCGGCTTTTCGGCATAACTAGAAATATAAAGACTGTCTTTCCCGGCCGCTTTGCTACTCAGTCGATCGACGGCGATATGAAATATGAGGCTGTCCGGCGTACATTCATAGCTAAGTATTTTAAGACTAATATCCACGGCCGGGAACTGCACGCAACCCTGCTGGGTGCGGTAAGTAGCCTGGGCGAAGAAAGCGTTGTATGGCGCCGGGCAGGTGGGTTGCAAGCAGGTTTCGAAGCCGGGCAGTGGTGTGGCGGGATTTTGCGGGTAGCGGGGGATAGTCAGATCATCGTTTACATTGGTGACGTTGTAGCCGTATTGGTTCCACACGGAGCGGGCCGGCGCCCAAGGAGTACCACCTGATTCAAAACAATAAACCCTGTTATCGAATGGATTGTTAGATTGATAACCATTAACCAGTATATCTGCATGCCCGTCTTTGTCTACATCCGCTATTACCGGATATTCCATCGCTGTCCCACTTTTAATTGGATAAGCGGCTAATGTTTTTCCCGTAGCCCCTTCCAAAACGCGCAATTCTGTTTCATCCCGATAAACCAACTCCTGCTTTCCATCCTGATTGAAATCAAACATGGTTATACCGGTATACCCTGATTTATCGGTAGTAGGCAGGCTGTATAGCAATTTGAGTTGAGGGCTGCCATCAAATTCGTACATGCGGAGTTCTTTTTCAAAAGTCATCCCAATTTCCGGCTTGCAGTCGCCTTGCACATTACCGATAAATGCAACTCCTCCGGATGCTCCAGGCGCCGCCGAAGCAATGGTAGCGCGAGTACGCGGGTCCCATACCCATATTCCTCCTCCATTTAGAGCCGTTTTGCTTTGAACCACTACGATATCCAGTTGCCCATCTCCGTTTATATCTCCTACTGAAGTGAAACCATCGGTAACCGAGCCTGTGGCTATTACAGGGGTCATACTGTTTCCTGTTGTGCCAATAGGGTTGGTGATTGACACCTGGTACACGGTGTTTCCGGCAGCTAATTCAAGGCCTGGCGAGGATAACAGATCGGAGGCGATCGTATGCTTAAGATAGCAACCCGGAATTATGGAGCCTAAAGTACTACAGCCTTCGGCAACGCTACCACTGGCAAGCAACTTGCCGGTTTGAGCGTTTAGAATTTGATTACCCACATACAATTCGGGGATACCGTCTGCATTGAAATCTGCTATGTTTACAACCCTGCTGACTTGATCTTTTAAAGGATCTGACTCCCACAATAATGTACCGTCATGTGAATAACAAAGTATTGTATTGAACAAAATGGAAAACAATTCCGCCTTGCCGTCGAAATCTACGTCCGCCATTGAAATATTGGAAATTGCGTAAAAATCGCCCTGATTTGTAAAAGTGAAATCCAAGTCTGTTTTACCATCCGAAGCGTTCAATATCACCGTATGGTTTTTGACATTATTAAGCGTCCAATCCCCAATGCTTTTTGGGGCAACTACTTCAATATTTCCATCATTGTCAATATCGCCTGTAACGATACCCGTGTTGTAGAAACGATGATCTGCTAGCACCTCCGAAACCCACTTCAAATTCAACGAAAGCATCGGGAATGTATCTGGTACATATTCGCATTCAATTGGACATACGGCCTGGTAATACGCACTGTCGCAAGAACAGTCCGGGTCAAAGCGGTCTGTGAGACCGTCATAATCATCATCCAGGCCATTTTCACAAATCTCAATGCCATCCACAATTAATTTGATGTAGGTACAAGCCTGTTGGGCACAATGCGCGTTTAGTGCCAACAGGCACAATTGCACGTAGGGCAAGCTGCCCAGATCAAAAGTGTCTATCGGGACGTTTGATGTTGTTACCACATTCCCGGCCCCATCCTTTAGCACCCAGAGCAGACTATCGGCTTGCGAGGAAGTGCTAATAATGATTAATTGCTGGTCCTGTATGGTGTAGTCAAATGCGGCGACGACTGGGCAATACACCGTAATGGTTTTCTCCGCGATACCGGCATCGCATTCTGTCAGCGGGCTTACTGCTTCGAGCCGCAACACATATTCGCCGGTCTGGTTTAAGGTCAATGCGGGTTGAGTCGAAGTAGAAACCAGCTGGCCGTCCAGGTACCAGTTGTAGGCGTTGGCCTGTTGCGTTTGATTGTTGATCAATAGCGTATCGCCTACCTCCACGCTATCCTTCGTTGTGAATTGTACCAGCACAGGTGTTGGACAAGGCGGTAGGCAGGCCTTTGAATTCAACAATGCAGCTCTTGTACCTTCCACAAAAAAACGCATCCGCAGTTTTTGCCCCTCCGAAAAACGGTCGTAGCAGGCATAGACCGAGTAATCCATATAATTGCGATATTGATCGGGCTGATCACCTAAACCGCCCAAGGCTGGACTGCGAAAAGGGTTGTTCATAGAAGGATCGTCGGTATCCGTATGACAGGAGTTGATTAGCGCGTTGCAGGGATAATAGCCGGTGGAATTATCCGGTGGGGTGTCACATACCCTGTCACCGTCCTGCAGGCAATTGTCGTTTTTACAACCACCCTGAAAGGTATGCATCAACCCTAAATAGTGGCCCATCTCATGTACCAATACTGTCGTTTCTATCGGACTGGCGCCGAAATACTTGGCCTCCATGACGATGCCCTCTCCCGGTTGCCCGTGTGTACCGGGCAAGGTGGCATAACCTGCCACGCCGGAGCAATCACCAAAAAGGCAGGCTTCGCGTACCAAAATGATGTTGATGTAGTTCTTGGTATCCCAATTGGTCAGGGTGTAAGGAGCGCCTAATTTCAGCGACATGTCCGTCAAGGGCGACTGGTAGCGAGCGATACCGCTAAATGCCTTGCCTTGCATGTCCCGTTTGGCCAGGCAGAACTCGATCTCCACATCCACACCCGTAGCCGGGTTGTAATAGTTGCGGTTTCGGAAAGCGTCGTTGAGGTAACCGATACCTTTCAGCACCTGGGCGTCGGAGATGTTTTCCGGGCCATTGTCGTGGATGATATGCACCACTATTGGAAGTGTTAACACTGGACTATCTGTTCCTTTATGGGCAGCCGTCACAGCAAACCGGTATTCTACCTCAAATTTATTTTCCCGTTCGGCACAGGAGCTATCATTTTTAAGCGTTGCGGCGCGTAGGGCGTCGGTACCACATCCGAAAAAATGTGAACTAACTGAGGTTTGAGCCGTCAAATTAACCAGCGAAAATAAAAGCACGGATAACGGGACAAGGTATTTCATTATCATCGGATTAAGGAATGACAAGAAGCTGCTTCATCTACTGGATGAAGCAGCTTCTTGTCATTTTAGTGCAAACAAAAAACGTGCTATTATCGCACAATGATCAATTTCTCAGATTTCACCAGGGTGCCGTTGTTTGAAATGACAAGGTAATAAATACCTGGATAATATTGACTAACATCCATTTCAGTTTTG